>JADZGG010000439.1 GCA_020854015.1 Flavobacteriales bacterium | reverse complement strand
GGAGCAGGAGCAGGGGCAGGAGCCGGGGCAGGAGCAGGAGCAGGGGCAGGGGCAGGAGGCAGGAGCCGGAGCAGGGGCAGGGGCAGGGGCAGGAGGCAGGGACAGGGGCACGAGCAGGAGCAAGAGCAAGAGCAGGGGCAGGAGCAGGGGCAGGAGGCAGGGGCAGGAGCAGGAGCAGGAGGCAGGGGCAGGGGCTGGAAGGACGTGAGAGGGGGAGGCGAATTCGGTTGAACTGCTTTTCGATGTTGATGAAGCGTTCACGCCGGACCTTGTGGTTTTCCGGTATTTCCGATCGGACGGGATAGGTTTGCGGGCCATGAGCCCTTCCCCGATCGATGTGGCCCGTGCCCGCGCCCTCACGCCCGGTTGCGAACGGGTCCTCCATTTCAACAACGCCGGTTGCGGATTGATGTCCCAGCCCGTGCTGGAGACCGTGCTCTCACACACCCAGCGCGAAGCGCTCATGGGCAGCTACGAGGCCGCGGCCCAACAGGCCGATGCGCTGAACGCCGTTTACACTTCCTTCGGTACGTTGCTGAACTGCAAGGCCACCGAGCTCGCTTTCTCCGACGGGGCCACGCAGGCCTGGCACCGCGCCTTCCATGCCGTGCCCTTGGCGAAAGGTGATCGCGTGCTCACGGCGAACAACGAGTACAACAGCAACTGGCTCAGCCTCCGGCGCCGCTGCGATCAGGTCGGTGCCTCGCTCGAAGTGGTGCCCAGCGACGCCGATGGGCTGCTCGATGTGAAGGCTTTGACGGAAATGCTGGACGATCGCGTGAAGCTCGTGGCCATCACCCAGATCGCGAACAGTAACGGCATGGTGAACCCGGTAGAGGAGGTGGGTGACGCGGTGCGTGGTTCCAAAGCCATCTACCTGCTCGATGCCTGCCAGGCCGTGGGCCAGATGCCCGTGGATGTGGAGCGCATCGACTGCGACCTGCTCTCGGGTGCCGGGCGCAAGTTCCTGCGCGGGCCGCGTGGCACCGGTTTCCTCTACGTGCGAAGCAGTGCGTTGGAGCGGTTGGAACCGGCGTTCATCGACATCCACGCCGCGCAATGGACCGGTCGCGATACGTTCACCTGGCGTCCCGATGCACGGCGCTTCGAGCAGAGCGAGTTCAACGTGGCCGACCGGCTGGGCATGGGCGCTGCGGTGGACCATGCGCTCAGCTGGGGGCTCGACGCGATCGAAACACGCATCCTCGGCCTTTCCACCTTGCTGCGGCAGCAGCTCAGCGAACTGCCGGGCGTTGAGGTGCGTGATCAAGGTACACGGCCCAGCGGCATCAACACCTTCACCATTGACGGACAGGACCTGAACGCCTTGCTGCTGAAGCTTCGCGCACAGGGCATCAACACCAGCGTCACCAACTTCGATTGGGCCTGGCTCGACCTCGGTGGGCGTGGCATCGACAGCATCATGCGGGCCTCGCTGAATTACTACAACACCGAGGAGGAAGTGGAGCGCTTCGTTCACGCCATCGCGAACGCATGAACGGGACCATGCTCATCCGCCCCGCCACTGAGCACGACCTGCCGGCGATCCTCGCCATTGTGAACGAGGTGATCGCCAACACCCTGGCCATCTATGCCTATGCTCCGCAGACCTTGGAGGAACGCGAGAGCTGGTTCCGGGGTCAGAAGGCCGGCAACTGGCCGGTGATCGTTGCCGAGCTTGGTGGGCAGGTGGTGGGCTTCGGCAGCATCGGTATGTTCCGGACACGGCCTGCCTACAAGTACAGTGGCGAGCACAGCGTGCATGTCCATGCCGATCATCGCGGCAAGGGCATCGGTGGCGTGTTGCTCCGGGCGCTCATCGAAGAAGCGCAACGCTTGGAGCTCCGTACGCTGGTCGGTGGCATCGATTCAGGGAACACCGGAAGCATCGCCTTCCATGCCCGGCACGGCTTCGTTGAATGCGCGCGGATGAAAGACGTCGCCTACAAGTTCGGTCGCTGGCTCGACCTTGTGTTCATGCAACTGATCCTGCCCGGGCCTATGACGCCCGACGAGAAATGAGCGAAGCCCTCTCACGCCCCGAGCCATCGCGCCTGAAGGTCTACCTGGCCTTCGCGGCCATCTACATCATCTGGGGCAGCACCTACTTCTTCATCCGCGAGGCGCTCGATGGGTTCCCTCCGTTCATGTTGGGTGGCCTCCGGTTTCTTGTCGCTGCCGGGTTCATGTTCGCGTGGTGCCTAGCCACCGGCGTCAGCATCCGTCCGGGTGGTGACCTGAAGAACGCGGTGATCACCGGCTTCCTGCTCTGCTTCGTGGGGAACGGTGCGGTGGTGTGGGTGGAACAGAGTATTGCCAGCAGTGTTGTGGCCATCGTCATCGCCGTTGCCCCGCTGTCCTTCATCGTGCTCGACCGGCCGCAGTGGTCCGTGAATTTCCGCAGCTGGAACACCTTGCTCGGTGTGGTCGCGGGCTTCGGTGGCGTGCTGTTGCTGTTCAGCGAGAAGATCGCTGCGCAGTTATCCGCCACGGAGGTGACGCCGGAGTTCAGCGCCATGTTCGTGCTGCTGTTCGGGATCCTCGGTTGGCCAGCGGGTTCACTCTACGCGAAGTACCATCCCGCGTCCATCCCCAACATGGTGAACAGCGGATGGCAGATGCTCACGGGGGCGTTCTTCTTCCTGCTCACCAGTGCCGGTCGCGGTGAATGGAACGGCATGGACTGGCGCGCGGTACCGCTCAGTGCTTGGGCTTCACTCGGCTACCTCATCGTGTTCGGTTCCATCATCGGCTTCAGCGCGTACGTGTGGCTGCTGCAGGTGCGGCCCGCCACGCAGGTGAGCACCTACGCCTACGTGAACCCCGTGGTGGCCGTGCTGCTCGGCGTGTTCGTGGGCAGCGAGGTACTGGGCTGGCGCGAGTTCGCTGGCTTGGTGGTGATCCTCGGCGGCGTGTTGCTCATCAACCTGGCGAAGTACAGGAAGGAGCGGCGCGCTGCGTAACGATCAAGGGCCGGGCTTCAGCCCGAACAGCGCCATGTTGTCGATGTGCATCGCATCCATCACGACGGTGTTCCATCGCGCGAGCGCCTTCAGGTCGTGGCCGAGGGAGCATTCCTTCCGGTAGCGCTCACCGGTGCGCTCCATTTCCTTCGTGGCTTCGCGGTGGATCCTTCGGGCTTGGTCCACATCGTTCACGCCTGCGAGCCGTTCCACCATGCGCCTGCGTTCCATTTCGCACAGGTCGAAGAAGAGGTTGATGTAGCAGTCCGTTTCCGGTTCCTCCGGGATGAGCCAGTAGCTCTTGAAGCCATCGAACACCGTGGCGCTGAAGGTGCGGAGCGTACCGTTCACGGTGTCCATCGCCAGGAAGAGCTGCGCGTTCAATTCCACCTGTGAGGCGGCCGGAGCTGCGGATCGCTGCGGGTGCTTCAGTTCCTCATCGTAGTACTTGCGGGCGAAGCTGTTCTTCATGCCGATGCGCTTGTCGGCTGCCCAGTACGCGTAGTTGCTCTCAAAGAAACGAGCGTTGAAGGGCAGATCGCGGCCGTGGCCCAGCAGGGTGCCGTGCGTTGCGAAGAAGTCCAGGTCGCGCTGTTGCTGATCCGTACGCAGCAGGCCTGTGGCACCGACCCAGAAGGCGGTGTCGTAAGGCAGGAAGGTGATCTTGCGGTAGTCATCCTGGCGCGTATCGTAGTCGAAAAGCGGCAGGATGAAGGCGGCGTCCCGGTCGAAGACATGCATGACGCCTGTGCTGTGGATCACGTCATCGCGCCGCGCGCTCTGATAGCGCAACGTATAGTCCAGCGTCACCACATCGAGTTCCGGCCGCCCGTCACGCTGAGTGAAATCCTGCGTGAAATGCAACTGCACGGAGTCGAGCTTCGGACCTTCCCAGAGGGGGATGAACGGGTACGTGCCACAGTCGCTGCATGCCAGCTCGATGCGGTGTGGGGCGAGCGTCGCGGTATCCAGCCAAGCGGTCCCGGTGAAGCGGGTGCCATCGTCAACGCGCGGAGCGAACCGGATCCGATAGAGCGGAGTGGCCCCCGGCTGGACGCCTTCCAAGGTGAGGTCGAAGTGCTTTCTGACCTCCTTCGCGCTCCCTTGGAACGGAGTGCCGGGAAAGGAACCGTTGTCCCGCGCCACATCCAATTGTGCGATCGCCTTGGTGGTGTTCAGGTTCACGAAGTACCGCCCGTCCACAGGTGCCATGCCGATGCGCCCGTTCTTCAGGTCCAGCGACTCGATCAAGGCACCGTCGAAGGTGGCATTGTAGTACGCTTCCACCACTTCCACAGCCTGTCGTGCCGTCCGCGTTTCCAGTTCGAAGTAGAGCTTGCCACGGTACGTGTTCCGTTTCCGCAAGCGCTTGCCGCTCTCGGCCATCAGGCGGTAGACGCGGTCGTTCCGCGTCACTTCCAATGGGCGCAGTTCAATGCCCGAAGCGGTGAGGCGGATCACCGGGTCGCGCAGCACGCTTCCCACACTGACACCGCGCGTTCCATAGCCTATGAAGGCCAGTACAAGGCTGTCGCTTGCGCTCGGAGCATTCAGTTGGAAGGCACCATCGTTGTTGGTCAACACGCCTTGCTTTTCGCCCTCTACAACCACCGTGCAATAGGCGAGCGCTTCACCCGAGGAAGCGTCTACCACACGAGCCTGCACGGTGACCTGGGCTGAGTTGAACGAAGGGACGAGCGCTCCGACCAGCGTAAGCATACATCCGGCCAGGAACCAATGCCACCGCTTCATCATGTCTGAAAACGTAGCGTTTCCTTGCAGCGTCATCCACTTGGTACCGGAGCACGGTCCATATGCGGCAGGGAACGGTCAGCGCATCACCTCGAATCGGGCGGTGCTCTGACGCGTGCCTTCAGCATCGATGATCCGCAGCAGGTATGACCCGTTGCTGAGGCCTTCGAGGGGGAGGTCCTGCGTGTACGTTCCGCTCACCGTTGCTGGCAGGCTGCGTACGAGCCTTCCGTCCATGGAGAGCAGGTCGAACAGAAGGCGCTGTGTTCCGCTCACACGGCCGCGCACGCTCAGACGATCACTGGCCGGTACGGGGTAGAGCAGCAGGTCGTTCGCATCGGCATCGACACCTCCCACACCGGCGATGGCGTTGCCCTTGGCGAAGGCGTATTCGCCCTGCCGCAACGTGTCGATCTGGATGTAGCCCGTGCCGTTCGTGAGGCTGCCCGTACTGATCGTGGCGTCGAAGTAAGGCTCCCAGTTATCAAGGGGGGTGGCCCGGTAGGCGAGCATGATCCCCGCTTCGGTGACACCGACCAGATCGTTGTCCAGGTCGTTGGTGTCGGCTCCGTGGTAGTAGACACGGCCGCGTAGGCGGGTATCCTCGGGCCAGAGGCCGTCCACCTTCCAGTAGTGCGTGCTGCTCACCTGATCGACGCCCCAACCCAGTTGCGTCTGGTAGGGACCGGCCCAGATGTGTTCCACCCGCAGCAAGGTGGTGTCCGGAATGTTGTCCGTGTACACGCGGAAGTCCGCGTAGGGCAGGGTGCCGGTGAGGTTCTGGCCGGGCATCAGCAGCCGCTCATCATCCATGCGCGCTTGGTTCAAGCGGTTGTGGCCGTTCAACACGGCCATGACGGGCTCGAATGGACTGGTGAGCACCAACAGCGAGAGCGCGTTGCCCACGGTCACTGTCGTGTCGTGTCGCTCGCCTTGCGCTCCGATGAAGGTGATATCCAGCGGGACCTCGGTGTGGTAGTTGTTGGTGGCGCGCAGCAATTGGCGTACGAAAAGGGCTGAGCCCCATCCGTTCCCCACCACGTTGCTGCTCATGGACTCTACGGTAAAGACGCTGAACCCTGGCGCGAAGACCCAAGCATCGAAGAAGGGGTCCAGGTCCTTTCCGGTGCTCACTTCCAGCGCATCCTTGAAGCCGTTCGCATCGAGCGTGGTGAAGGCATTGTCCGCTTGGATCCCGCTCATGGCCTGGCGGAAGAGCGTGTCGCCGAGGTAGCCGCGCAGGTTGTGCATCACTGATGCGCCCTTGTAATACGTGTGAAGTCCATAGATCCACTCGTCGGGCATGGGGCTCAACGCGCGGAAGCCTTCGTCCTGCACATGCGCCTGTTCCAGCACGAAGAGCTGGTTGTCCTTGACGATCTCCACGAAGGCGCTATCGCCATCCACCCATTCCTCCACCAGGTGGCCGCTGTATTCCGCAGGGCCCTCTTTCAGCCACATGTCGTTGTGGTTGTAGGGTGTCACCACATCGCCCCACCAATGGTGGCCGAGCTCATGGCTGTACAGGTCCTGGTTGTCCTGCAGCGGTTGACCGGTCATGAACGAGGGGTAGGCGATGTTCGTCGGGATCTCCAACGCACCATCGGTGGTCAGTACATAACCCACCCGGTTGAAGGCGTGCTGCCCGTACCAGTATTCCAGCGCGTCGATGGCACCACCGAGGTCCGCGAACTTGGTGCCCATCGCGGCCAGTTGTGAAGGCTTCGCGCTGAGGCGGATAGGGACATCGCCATAGGCACCTGTGTGCACGTAGTCCGTGTTCTGGTAGTCGCTCACCGCGATGGCGCTGACGTGCGTGGTGATCGCAGGATGCATGAAGAAGGTGCGCACCACTGTGTCCCCGCCCAGCTGTGTTTCGCCCAGGAAGTCGCCCTGGCACCAGGCCTTGTAGCCACCGGCGCTCTTCACCCGGTAAGTGTAGGTGGCGCGTTCCACGAAGCTGTCGAAGCAGGGATACCACACCTTGCCGAAGTTGGGCGG
>JADZGG010000438.1 GCA_020854015.1 Flavobacteriales bacterium | reverse complement strand
CGGATGGTGCGCTCCTGCTCGATCAAGATGCCGTAGCCCATCACGGTGGTACCCGGATCGATACCCAAGATGATCCGCTCTGAGGCCACCGGTCTACTTTTGATCGTCTCCATTGCGGGGAACGCCCACGCTACCGTGCAAAGAACGCTGCTCCTGTTGTTCCGTCTGGGGATCTTCGCCTGGGCATGCGTCTACTTGGTAGCGCAACTGCGCCTGGACGAAAGTAGCACCCTGCGTGCCTTGGTGGCCAGCGGCGGGCTGCTCAGCGGATCATCGGCTTCCGGCTTGCTCATCGTTGCGTTGCTGATGGTTGTGAACTGGGGACTTGAGGCGTTCAAATGGCGCTTCTTGGTAAAGCCGTTGGAACATATCTCCGTGCTGAAAGCAGTGGCCGCCACGCTGGCAGGATGCAGCGTGAGCCTGGTGACGCCCAATCGCACCGGCGAATTTGTTGGTCGCGTGCTCTACCTCCGGCCTGAACAACGCATCGCGGGGGCGTCGCTCACCGTGCTCGGGAACCTCTCGCAAGTGCTCGTCACCTTCGTTTTGGGTTCGCTCGGCCTGCTGTTCATGGTCATGCTGGAACTCCCGCTGCCAGTGCGGACCGGGTGGCCCTTGGGCGCAGTTGCGGTCGTAGTTGCTTTGTTCACTTTGGTGGCCGCCGTGCTGTTCCTGTTCCCGCAACTTCTCCGTCACACATTGGACCTCGTACCGTTCCTTCGGCGATTCGATCACCATTTTCGGGTGCTTTCCGAGCTTCCGCGTTCGGCTCTGCTCACCACTCTTGCATTGAGCGGGGTGCGGTACATGGTCTTTACGGCGCAGTTCGTCGCGCTACTCGTGTTGCTCGGTACCGATGTGCCGCTCCTGCACATGGTACTCGCTGTGCCGGTCATCTTTTTGCTGACCACCCTGGTGCCCACCTTCATGCTCACGGAACTGGGTGTGCGCGGTGGCGTGGCCTTGGCGTTGCTGCAACCGCTGGGTGGTGCTCCGTTGACCGTGGTCGCGGCCACATCGCTCTTGTGGTCGTTGAACGTGCTGTTGCCTGCCCTTTTGGGCAGTGTGCTTCTGCTTCTCGGTCGTTCACGTTCATCCGCCGCATGACCTCCTGGACGCTCCTTGCACTTGTCGCGTTCGCGCTGGCTTTCGCTCAGGCCTTGCGGGTGGATGGTTGGCGCAAGGCCTTCGTTCGCGCGTGCAGCTCTCTGCTCAGGCCAGATCAAGGTTCGTCCCAGTTGATCACGGTGCTGGTTGCGGCCCGCGATGCTGGATCGACGCTCACGCCCTTGCTCCAGGACCTTTATGCGCAGGATCATCCGCGCGAGCTGGTGCAGGTGGTCGTGGTGGATGACCATAGTGCCGATGATACGGCACGCATCGTGGAACGGATGGCCGTGCGTTGGCCGCAGCTGCAACTGGTCCGTTTGGGCGATGGGCAGGGGAAGAAAGCCGCCATCATGGCCGGCGTGAAGGTGGCCGCCGGTGCTGTTGTGTTGCTGACGGATGCTGACGCCCGATGCGGTCCAGGCCGGATCAGGAAGGTCGAGCAGGCGTTCCGGTCGGGTGGTTGGGACCTATTGCTGCTTCCGGTGCGGACCATCGGTGAAGGCTTCGTGAGTGCGATGCAACAGGAGGAGCAGGCCGCTTTGTTGGGTGCAGCGTTCGGGCTGTGGGATGAAGGGCGGTCGCTGATCGCGAACGGTGCGAATCTGGCTTTCCGCAAGGCGGCGTTCGAGGCTGTTGGTGGCTATACCGGTGATCGATGGGCCAGCGGAGATGATGTTTTCCTTGTGCAACGCATGCGCAGGGACCAACGTCCGATCGGGTTTCTACTAGACGAGGACGCCATGGTGACCGTGGAAGCCGAGCGCGATCTCAGCAGCGCTGTAAAGCAACGACTGCGTTGGGCAGGGAAGATGCGCGGTGTACGCGACGGCACTGGGAAGTTGCTGGCCGGTCTCGGCATGGTGCTTCCTTGGATCCTGTTCGCTTCGTCGTTCGTGCTTGCCACCGAAGTGCGTGTTGGTCAGGGCTGGTTCTTCATTTGGGCGTTGATGACCGGGGCCTGGTGTGCCTGGCTGATCCCGGTGATCGGTCTCACGACCGATGTGAAGCACTGGCTTGGTGATCACTCTGGATCCCTGCGTTCCGTAGTGGGGCTTATCGCCTTCACCATGTATGCACCGATGATCGCGATCGCCTCGTTGTTCGTGCGGCCGAAGTGGAAAGGGCGACGTGTGTGACGCAGTACCGATCAATCGGTCTTCACTGCACGGATCCAAGCACCGTCAGCAGGGCCGCCAGGGCGAACGAGATACAAGCCTGGTGCAGCACCGGTCATCGTGATCCTCCCTACGGTGCCGTCAGGTTGTACGTATCCGCTTGCGATGATCCTTCCGCGCGCATCGAGCACATCCAGCATCACCTTGTTGCCTGAGGGCAGATTCACCAACATGTCATCACCCACGAATCGGGCTCCGTTGATGTCCGGCATGGCACCAGCGTCAGCGATACCGACCGTGCTGCAAGGAACGCTCACTTGCGGAAGCTGGGCGTCGAGCCAGTTCCATCGTTCCTGGATGAACCACTTCATCGTATCCACTTCGCCCTGGTAGTCTTCCGCGATGTAGTAGTTGGGCCAGGTGTAAGCCCCCATGATCGGCCACACTTGGAAGTTGAAGCCCTGGCTCTCGTTCAAGAGGTCGGCGAGCGAATCCATACGCGCTTCCAATGCCGAAGGGCTCAGCGCGGTCACCTTCAACTCCTCCCATCGACAGCGCAGCACACGTTGGAATGTTGGGTCCTGAACAAGCTCCTGCCACCAGCCGCTCACCATGTTGGGAGCAGTGCCACATACCGTGTTGAACTCATAGGCCCATCCATCCGTGCGCCAGATGTCGCAGTAGTCCCCGTTGCCGGAGCTGACATCGTAGTCCCAAACAGGTCCGGCCTTCAACTTGCCCCCGTTGCTGTTCTTGTCCTTGTGGTAGAATGTGCTGATGCGGTAACCGTCACCGTTCTTGGTCAGCTCGTTCACCAGCAACTGATCCGCAAAGGTCACCGGGTCGATGAAGTGCGGGTAGCCTGTGCTGGTGTCCGCCGGAAAAGCGCTGAGAAGGGAGAGTTCAAAGCTGTCCACATAAGCCTCGATGTAGTTCGCCTGCTGGGCCACGATGTCATCCTGATCGGGCTCGTCATAGAGGATGGCCACGTCGGCCCCGCCCGAATTGAAAGCTGGCGGCAGCAAGCTGTACCAACCGTCTCCGCCCGATCCCGTGGTCTTATCGACCTTCACGATGTACCCGCCGGTCAGTTCATCGCCGAGCACATCCGTGGGCAACAGTTTCGCGATGTCCACTCGGCCTTCGTCACGTTTCACTTTTTCGCAGAAGGTGTAGACCCCGATGTACTCACCGTTCAACAGCACGTCCACATGCATGGTGCGCGGAGCGTATCGGCCCATGGCGCGTGCCGTGCCGTAGGTGAAGGCATTGCGGAACAGCGTCTTGTCCGGATAGCCGGCGCTGAGCACCCAGTCATTTTCAGAGGGCATGTCGAAGAGCGCGGTATCGATCGCGATGGCATTGAGGTCCCATGTCTCCACGCCATAGCTTTTCTTGGGCATGGTCGCGGAGGTCGCACCTCGTCGCTCGATGCCGATCTTGCCTTCGTAGTGATTGAACGGGTCGCTCAGGTGGTTGCGCAGGCCAGGACCGTTCCAGATGATGCCCATGTCCGCCATGAGCTTCGGTTCATCCACGATCACCTGCCCGTTCGTGTTGATCACAACGATGGGCAGGTCGCTTTCCGTAAAGGCGAAGTAGCCTGCCGGATCGTTGCCGAAGGTGATGTTCCAATTGAAGAGCGTGCCCGCATCCGAGGGGTAGTTGTCGTAGATCTTCAGGGCCCACGCGCCGTTGCCGAGCTGGCCATTGTTCACCAATCCCAACTGCCCCTGTGGTCGGTAGGTGCCGTTGAAGGGTGGGGTGCCGTTCAGGATGCTGGCTGAGGCGTCCTGCCTGAAACAAGTGTTCAAGTAATTATTACCCGAGCCGCCATTGCCTATGGAGAGCGGTACGGTGGTGCCATCCGGCGCCACCAAGCTGATCTCCAGGTCCGCATCGTAGGTATGGGTGAGGTTGATGCACACCTCCATCACACCGAAAGCGACAGTGTCCAGTGTTGTGGGCACTAAGCCGCTGACCGGGCAGGAGAAGAAGGCAGTACTTCCATCATCCGGGATCGGCCCGCCAGAACCCGTATAGGTCTGGGCGCGGAGGATCGGGGAGAGAACGATCGATGCCAAGAGGAAGGTGGAGCGCATGGCCGCAAAATAGGCCAGGCACGATGCCTCACTTGTGGCTGTAGGCCTACAAGTCGTTGAAGGCCAGGGAAGGATCCGGGCGACCCAAGCTCAGAACGGCAGATCGTCGTCGTCACCACCGATGGGCGGCATATCGGCGGCAGTGGGTGGCGGTGCGGCCTGGTAGCCTCCACCGGCGGGAGCTGCTGCGCCCACGCGTTCGATGCGATTGCCGCTGAGACTCAGGAAGTACTTCATACTGCCATCCTTGGCGGCCCACTCGCGGCCGTTGATGAAGCACACGACGCTCACTTCGTCGCCAGCCTTGAAGGCATCCAGCAGTCCGGTGCGGTCCTGCGTGAATTCGATCGGGATGTGTTGTGGGCGTTGTCCGCTGGGTTCGGTCAGCACCAGCTCGCGCTTGCTGAACTTGTCGCTGACCTGTTGGGTCTTGCCAACCAGTTTAATGGTTCCGGAAATAGTGACTTGTGCCATAGGAATGCGTGGGTCGTGTGTATTGAGTTGGTCGTGCCAGGCCGGGTGTAGCCAAGGCTTATCGGTCGTTGTATGCAAGGAGTGTCATCAGCGCCTCGCGGACCTGGCCTTGGTGGAGAAGTTGTCGGGCGTGTTCGTGGAGCGCCGCGCGCAGTTCATCGGGCCGGTTCTGCAGTTGAATGAAAAGGTCCGCGAGGGCCGTGAGCTTGTGCTCGTTCACGCTTGTCTCGTCGGGTAGGCTGAGGCTCGCACCCAGTCGCCCCAGATCGTTGCCGGTGAGGATGGTGCTATCACGCACATCCTTCGGAAGGGCGTCCACCCCGATGCCGATCTCCTTGGCAGGTTGCGGGAGTTCGAAAAGTGCGTCACCATGGGCCCTCACATAGAAATGGCCGCCCATGCGCCCCACGAGGTCGATCTTCCGTTGGTCGATGCGGCCGTGCTCATTCAGCACCGCCTCGTCGATGTGGATCATCACGATCTCGCAGATCACCAGGTTGCCCGCACCTCCTCCGGAGCCGGTCTCGATCACCTGTTTCACGATGCACTCGAACTGCACGGGGCTCTCCTTCACGCGGAAGGGCTTCACTTTCTCGGAGGCGATCGCAGTGAAGCCGGCTTTCTCGAACTCGTTCACTCCGGCTGGATATTCCGTGCTGGCCAAAGAGGTCTGGTTCACCATGGCGTAGGTCACCACGTTGATCACCACTTCGGGCACGGCCTTCACGTTGTGGTAGGTGTCCTTCGTGGTGTTGTCACGACCACGACGGGCGGGGCTGAAGATGCAGATGGGCGGATTCGCGCCGAAGACATTGAAGAAGCTGAAGGGGCTCAAGTTGGGCCGACCCTCAGCGTCGATGGTGCTGGCGAAAGCCACCGGTCGGGGACCCACGGCACCTACCAAGTGCGCATGCAGTTCCGCGATGGGAAGGCTGGCGGGATCGAAGCGCTTCATGATTCTCGTTCCTACGGTTCCGCAGGCTTCCTGCCACTTTTCTAGGCCAGTGGACGCACCTGCGGAGCTGACGGTGCACGAAGGTAACCGACCCGATCGATCAGCTACCTTTGCACGCTTTTTAGCCCACGGACGTGGCGGAATTGGTAGACGCGCCAGACTTAGGATCTGGTACCGTAAGGTGTGGGGGTTCGAGTCCCCCCGTCCGTACTTCGGTCATCGATGCCTCGGCGTAGGCGAGCAAGGTCGCTGCGCGCAGTGCGCGGTCGAACAAGGACCTGAGTTCCTGATGAAGGGATGGAGGTCCGATCGAAAAGAGTTCTTTTGGAGTTCATCCTGCCACTTGTCCGGCCAATTCGACCGATATCCGCAACGGCCCACCGCTTGCTGGCGACCAAACCGATACAGACCACGACACTCGTCATTCCCATGAACATTGAACGCGAAGAGACCGGCACCCTCACCGCAACCTTGAAGGTGAAGGTGAGCCCTGAGGACTACACCCCCGGGGTGGAGAAGGCCCTGAAGGAGCAGCGCAAGAGCGCCGCCTGGCCTGGTTTCAGGCCCGGTCAGGTGCCCATGAACATTGTGAAGAAGCGCGTAGGCAGGAATGTGCTGATCCATGAAGTAGAGCGCTTGATCAGCGAGCACCTTCGGAACTACATCCAGAGCAATCAACTGCAGGTCCTCGGCCAACCGCTGCCCTTGTCCGAGAACATCACCAACAACAATTGGGATGAGCCCGGCGAGTTCCAGTTCTTCTATGAAATGGGCCTGGCGCCCACCTTCGATGTGGAGATGCAGGGTGTTTCCGTGGACTACCCTGTGGTGGATGTGAACGATGAGCTGGTGCAACGCGAGATCAGCGACATGCAGCGCCGGTTCGGAAGCATGACCGATGCGGAAACGGTGGCGAACAACGATCTGCTCGTGGGCGATCTGATCGAGCTGAACGCTGAGGGAGCCATCAAAGCCGGTGGCCTCATGAACCGGGCCACCTTGAGCCTGGAGCATATGCTGGACGATGCTACCCGACAGTTGTTCTTGGGCCGCTCTGCCGGTGATGAGGTGGTCGTGGAGGCCGACAAGGTCGCTCCCAGCCATGAGGAGCTCGCGCGTATGCTCAACACTGACCACGAAGGGGTGCACCACCTCGCAGGCAAGTTGCTGTTCCGCATCGCGGAGATCAAGCGCATGGAGAAGGTGGCGCTGGACCAGGAGCTCTTCGACCGGGTGTACGGCAAAGATGCCGTGACCGATGAGGCCGGTTTCCGCGCCAAGGTGAAAGAGGGCCTGGAGCACATGTTCCGCCGGGACAGTGACCGCATGTTCAAGCGCCTTGCCATGAAGCGTATGCAGGAGCGGGCATCCATTCCCTTGCCCGATGCCTTCCTGAAGCGCTGGGTGAGCATGAACAGCGACAAGCCCATGTCCGAGGCCGATCTGGAGGCCGGCTATCCGGGCTATGCCGACGGACTGAAGCGCCAGATGGTGGAGGGCAAGGTGATCGAGAAGTATGGCCTGGAGGCGAAGGGTGAGGAGATGAACGAATTCGCCAAGCGCTACGTCGCCGATCAGTTCGTGCAGTACGGCATGCCCGTGCCCGAGGGCGAGGACCTGCAACGCATGGCCGCCCGTATGCTGGGGGATCAGGAACAGATCAAGCGTATGCGCGACACCATTGTGGAACAGAAGCTCACTGCCCACTTCAAGGCCATGCTCAGCCCCAAAGAGCATAAGCTTTCCTTCGATGAGTTCGTAAACTTGGCCCGGACGGCCTGACGACCAACACGTCGCAGATCTTTCGAACCACCTAACCGCAAGCCCTGATGTTCCCACAAGACGAGTTCCGCAAGTACGCCGTGAAGCACCGCGGCATCAACAGCATGGTGCTGCATGATTTCCAGTCGTCGATGACGCCCTACATCATCGAGGAGCGTCAGTTGAACGTGGCCCAGATGGACGTGTTCAGCCGATTGATGATGGACCGTATCATCTTCCTCGGTACCGGCATCAATGATCAAGTGGCCAACATCATCCAGGCGCAGCTGCTGTTCCTGGAGAGCGTGGACGCCAAGAAGGACATCCAGATCTATCTGAACAGCCCCGGTGGTGGCGTATACGCCGGTCTGGGGATCTATGACACCATGCAGTACATCAACTGCGACGTGGCCACCATCTGCACCGGCATGGCCGCCAGCATGGGTGCCGTGCTGCTGTGCGCAGGTGCCAAGGGCAAGCGCAGTGCGCTGCGCCACAGCAGGGTGATGATCCACCAGCCCATGGGCGGTGCCGAAGGACAGGCCACGGACATGGAGATCACGGTGAACGAGATCAAAAAGCTGAAGAAGGAGTTGTACGAGATCATCAGCAACCACAGCGGGCAGACCTTCGAAAAGGTGGAGAAGGACGGTGACCGCGACTACTGGATGATCGCCGAAGAGGCCAAGGCCGACGGAATGATCGACGAGCTGCTTACCCGCAACACCACGTCGGAGACGACGTTCACGGTTGCGTG
>JADZGG010000437.1 GCA_020854015.1 Flavobacteriales bacterium | reverse complement strand
GGCACGAATGCCTGGCCCCTCGTCTGCCGCGCCGATCAGGATGCTCGCCCCGCCGTGTTCCAGTTCGCTGTGGACAACGGACTGAAGGTCCTCGCCCTTCAGAAGAGCGAACGCGGTCTGGAAGAGGTGTTCAAGGAGTTGACGAAAGGTTGAACCGGCCTCGGTTGACCCTTCCGTTGCAAACCGCTTCCTTTGCCGCCGCATAACCGAACCCATGCCCTACCTCTTCACCTCCGAATCCGTCAGCGAAGGCCACCCCGATAAGGTCGCCGACCAGATCAGTGATGCGCTCATCGACCACTTCCTCGCGTTCGACCCGAGCAGCAATGTGGCCTGCGAAACGCTGGTGACCACCGGACAGGTGGTGTTGGCCGGTGAAGTGAAAAGCAAGGCCTACCTCGATGTGCAGCAGATCGCTCGTGACGTGATCGAGAAGATCGGGTACACCAAGAGCGAGTACATGTTCGAGGCCCACTCGTGCGGTGTGCTTAGCGCCATCCACGAACAGAGCCCCGACATCAACCAGGGCGTTGAGCGGAAGAAGCCGGAGGAACAAGGCGCCGGTGACCAAGGCATGATGTTCGGCTACGCTTGCCGCGACACGGACAATTACATGCCCTTGCCGTTGGAGATCAGCCACATGCTGTTGCGTGAACTGGCCGTGATCCGCCGTGAGAAGAAAAGCAAGATGCCTTACCTCCGCCCGGATGCGAAAAGCCAGGTGACGATCGAGTACGCGGACAATGGCACACCCGTCCGGATCGATGCCATCGTGGTGAGCACCCAGCACGACGACTTCGACAAGGAGCCGAAGATGTTGGCCAAGATCAAGCAGGATGTCATCGAGATCCTGATCCCCCGCGTGAAGAAGCAGCTGCCCAAGCGCGTGCAGGCCCTCTTCGGCAAGGACATCGCTTATCACATCAACCCCACAGGCAAGTTCGTGATCGGTGGTCCCCACGGCGACACCGGCCTCACCGGCCGCAAGATCATTGTGGACACCTACGGTGGCAAGGGTGCGCACGGTGGTGGTGCCTTCAGCGGCAAAGACCCCAGCAAAGTGGACCGCAGCGCCGCCTACGCGGCCCGTCACGTGGCCAAACACCTTGTGGCTGCCGGCGTTTGCGATGAGGTGCTGGTGCAGGTGGCCTATGCCATCGGTGTCGCCAAGCCGGTAGGTTTCTACGTGAACACCTACGGTACCGCCAAAGTGAAAATGACCGATGGCCAGATCGCGAAGACCATCAGCGGACTGAAGGAGTTCGACATGCGCCCCTACTTCATCGAGCAGCGATTCGCGCTCCGCACCCCCATCTACAGCGAGACCGCCAGCTATGGGCACATGGGGCGTGAGAGCAAGGTGGTGACGAAGACCTTCAGCAACGCCGGTCAGAAAGCCACCGTCAAAGTGAAGCTCTTCCCTTGGGAGGAACTGAACGCCCTGGCCGTGGTGCAGAAGGCTTTCAAGCTGTAAGTACCTGGAGCATCGCGTTGCGAGTGGTGAGCGCATGTCCGCTCTCATCACTCGCAACGACGTTTCGGGCTCTTGTGTCAAGATCGGACAGGCTGGTGGTCCGGCCGGAAAGACCCCGGCGAAGCACCTTCGAAGCCTGAGCCCCAGGCATTTTCCCCTTTCTCACAGCCTGATGTTGGTGTGAAAGGGAATAACCACTACTTTCGCAGCCCATTTTCAGTAGATCATGTACGCCATCGTTGACATCGCCGGCCAGCAGTTCAAGGTGAAGGCCGCCCAGAAATTGAAGGTGCACCGCCTCGAAGCCGAGGCCGGCAAGCACGTTGAGATCGGCAAAGTGCTGCTGATCAGCAACGGCAAGACCGTGAGCGTTGGCACCCCCGTGCTCGAGGGCGCCCGCATCGCCGCCAAGGTGCTGAACCATGGCAAGGGCGACAAGGTCTTGGTGTTCAAGAAGAAGCGCCGCAAAGGCTACCAGAAGCTGAACGGCCATCGCCAATACATCACCGAGCTCTGGATCGAAGCGATCCTGGGCAAAGGCGAGAAGTTCGACGCCAGCAAGAGCACCGCACCCGCCCCCAAGGCCGCGAAGGTGATCGAGCCCAAAGTGAAGAAGACGGCAGCCACGAAGGCCGCCGCTCCCGCCAAGAAGGCTGCTCCCGCGAAGAAAGCCGCCCCTGCAAAGAAGGCAGCCCCCGCGAAGAAGGCCGCTCCGAAGAAGGACACCAAGAAGTAAGCGCCGCTACGGCATCAACACGAATACCTGACCAGCCATGGCACACAAGAAAGGTGAAGGCAGTACCCAGAACGGCCGCGAATCGCACTCCAAGCGCCTCGGCGTGAAGATCTACGGTGGCAGCAAGGCCATCGCCGGCAACATCATCGTGCGTCAGCGCGGCACCAAGCACCACCCCGGCCTGAATGTGGGCATCGGTGTGGACCACACCCTGTACGCCCTCGTGGATGGCGTGGTGAAGTTCCAGCGCAAGCGCGATGAGCGCAGCTACGTGAGCATCGTTCCTGCTGAGGCTTCCAACGCCTGAGCGACCTCCCATTGACCGAAAAGCCCCGAGCGATCGGGGCTTTTTTCATTCCATCCCCACCCCCGGCCCTCCCTTACCTTCGCGCCTGCCTGCCTTTGGCAAGGCCTCATTCCCCCGACCATGCTGGAATTGTCGTTCATCCGTGAACACCGTGAAGAGGCGGAACAACGCCTCGCCAAGCGCAACATCGACGTGAAGGCGCTGCTGGACCGTACCGCTGAACTGGACGAACTGCGCCGTCGCACCCAGGTGGACCTGGACGCCCGCCTGGCCGAGCTGAACGAACTGAGCCGCTCCATCGGGGAGCTGATGAAGGCCGGGAACAAGGCCGAAGCGGAGACCGCCCGTGCGCGCACCACGGACCTGAAGGCCACGGCTGCCACCCTTAAGGAGCAGCTCGAAGCCACGGAGAAGAGCCTGCACGACCACCTCTGCACCATCCCCAACGCGCCGAACACCCGCGTGCCCGTTGGCAAGACCCCGGAAGAGAACACCGTGGTCATGCACGAAGGTG
>JADZGG010000436.1 GCA_020854015.1 Flavobacteriales bacterium | reverse complement strand
GACGGGTGCTCGCCGACGGGGAGATCACGTTACCGTTCACCCATGTCGCGTTCGATGCCTTGAAGGACCGCTTGATGGGGATGGACCGTGGGGAAAGGCTGCTGGAGCCCGGCCTACCTGAACATCGCGTTGACACCATTCCTTACGCATTGCTCGCCGTGGAACGTGTGCTGATGCGCGGCATCACGGACCTCCGCTGGAGCCGCTATGCGTTGAAGGAAGGGGCGGCGGCCCGGGTGCTGGGTTGAGCGGAACTCACCACGGAGGTGACACCTCCGTTGGCGACCTTTCCGAAGCCATCCTGTGGCATGGTGGTGAGTCTGAGGATCCGCACGAACGATTCCGCAACATGACCCTGTCTGAACGCTCAGCACTGCCGTCCTTTCGGACTTCGCTCTGACGGCGAAGGGGGTCTGCACTCCTGCAACGAACGAGCGCTTGGCGGATCCCGATTACCTTTTCGCCATGAACCCGATGCTGCAGCGCTTGGTGGAGCGCAACGCCCAACGGCACCATGCCCACATGGCTGCAGGTGACGGCGCCCTCTCGAGCTATGCGATCGCCAAGTCCTATCACCGCATCCGCAGTGCAGCGATCAGTGGCGTGAAGGACCTGCTGATGACCGCTGCAGGTGTGCTTTGCGCCGCCTTCGCTCTGGAGAGCTTTCTGCTGCCTACCGGCTTCATTGATGGCGGCGCCACGGGCATTGCGCTCTTAGGCACTGTGCTTACGCCTCTGCCACTCTGGCTCCTGCTGGGCCTGGTGAACGCGCCTTTCATCTACGTGGCCTACCGGTTGATGGGCAAGGACTTCGCTTACCGCACCATGGCATCGATCGCCGCGCTGGCCTTGATCACGGCGACCGTGCACTTCCCGGAGGTGACGCACGACAAGCTGCTGGTCGCCATTTTCGGTGGCTTCTTCCTCGGGGCGGGCATCGGCCTCGCTGTGCGCGGAGGATCAGTGATCGATGGCACGGAGGTCCTGGCCATCGCACTGAGCCGCTTGCTT
The DNA here is from genome assembly GCA_020854015.1 of Flavobacteriales bacterium. Classification (GTDB taxonomy): domain Bacteria; phylum Bacteroidota; class Bacteroidia; order Flavobacteriales_F; family PHOS-HE28; genus PHOS-HE28. Next base: position 9,709 of record JADZGG010000436.1, on the reverse strand, counting down.
CACATCACCATGGGCGACGTGATCACCCTCATCAACATCCTGATCTTCGCCGCGGCCGCCACACTGCTTTCCATCGAAACTGCGATGTACTCGATGATCACCTACCTGGCCGCCTCAAAAACGATGGACTTCGTGATCGAGGGCATCGAGGAGTACATGGGCGTCACCATCATTTCACCGAAGCACGACGAGATCCAACGCATGCTCGTGCAAGTGATGGGTCGTGGGGTCACCGTGTATATGGGTAAGCGCGGCTACCGCAAGGGAGGAGGCACCTATGAAGTGGACATCATCTACTGCGTCATCACCCGTCTTGAACTTCACAAGGTGACCCACGAAGTGGAGAAGATCGACCCGAACGCTTTCCTCGTGATGAGCAGCGTGAAGGACACCAAGGGTGGCATCGTGAAGCGGCGGCGGCTGCATTGATCCCGAATGCTAGCCCCTTGAACATCAGGGCAGCTGCTGCTGACGAACCGCGGTCGGAACCGAACCGCCAATGGTCTGTAAGATGATATCGCGGTCGTTGCCCGCACCCGTGTAGCGGATCATCCCATCCAAGTTGATATCACGTCGGTCATAGACCGGCCCAAGGCTATTCGTTGGTGTGCTTCCCCCGATGGCAGTAAGGATCGGGTCGCGGTCATTGTTGGCACCTGTGTACGCCACCGAACCGTTGCCTGTTCCATCACCGGGCCAGAGCACCATAGTGCCGTTCACGTTCGACCTGGCCTCAGTACCATACGCAAGGGTCGATGGAAGTGTGAGGTCAACAAGCACAGCGGCCCCGCTCAGTGCCATGGGGGCCGCGGTCATAACGCCATTGTGGTTGCGGTGGCGCACCACAACATAGTAGTTCGCAGCAGGTACATTGAAGTGAAGTGTTGAAGAACCATCGCTGCCCATCACATCGCCATCGCGTTGCAGAAGCGCGGGGCGGCTTGCAAGGACATCGGACGGTTGAATTCCACTGCGCAGTTCGACCACAACCCAATCCACGATCGCATTCGCTCCCGTGATAGTGAGCAAACCCGGAGAAATGGAGGCCGGTCCATGCGAGCCCACATATCCATAACCTAGGGCAGTGTATGGCTCTTGCGAGGGCAACAACCCACCTGCCCGCAGGTTGTCGATCATCAGATTGTTCGCACCGAGCGCACCACTGAGCGCCATGCGCGGAACAAGGGAGACTCCCGGGACCGGTTGCTCCACCGTGAAACTGATCGCCTTGCCCTCGCAAGGCACTTGTGAACCAACGCTCAGCCCATCATTCGCCAACCAGAGCTCATATGATCCCGGTGGCAGTTGTGCCAGTTCATACCGCTCCGGAGCTGTTTGGTGTACCTCCCAAGCCATACCGGTTCGATCGTTCGCTGGATCGGTCAAACACGTAAGCCAGTACACGACACTTTGATCCGAGGGCAACAGGGCACCCGGATCTCCGGGGTTATCCACTAAGATCACATTGGCGTTGCTTGTATTCGTGTCCCACGTAGAAGACGACACGATCACCTGATCCGTGGGATCCACCCAATACTGGATGCCGCCAGTTCCTGAGGCATAAGCCTCGCATCCATTCGCATCCGAGACCGTAGCGTTGGGAATGAGCTGCATCGACACACCGTCGGCGGTGGCCACGGATGATTCCCACAACATGAAATGATCAGACCCACCAAAGGTCCCGCCCACGCTATGCCCACCTGTGAACGGCCCCGTACCTCCCAGCCAGCTCACATGGTTCACCTGCACTACGTAGTACCCGTCCGGTCCATTGCCCCGGCATTCCCACCATGTGGTCACGTCCGTGATGACGAGGTCCTCGCATTGACCCACCACTTGTAGCGATCCGGTGATCTGGAAAAGGAGGGCGACAATGATCTTAGCTCTGAACATGTTCAGCGGCTTCAGTGAATTCTAGACGCAAAAGGTGCTGAAGGTTGCTCATGCGTCGGGGCACCTTCATCTTCACGTACCATCTTTGCGTCACCCATTGCAATTGGGCCCCATCTTCTCCCTTCCCATGGCAAAGATCCTGATCATCGACGACGAAAAAGCCATCCGCGCGGCGCTGCGTGACATTCTCGAGCACGAGAAACACAGTGTGGACGAGGCCGAGGATGGCACGAGCGGGCTGGACAAGGGGAAGAAGGGCGGCTTCGACCTGGTGCTCTGCGACATCAAGATGCCCCGCATGGACGGCATGGAGGTGCTGGAGAAGCTTCAGGCCCATGACCCCGACCTCCCTGTGGTAATGATCAGCGGCCACGGGACCATCGACACCGCAGTGGACGCGTTGAAAAAGGGCGCTTTCGACTTCATCCAGAAGCCGCCCGACATCAACCGGATCCTGGTAAGCGTGCGCAACGCGCTTGACCGAAACAACCTGGTGCAAGAGACCAAGGTGCTGCGCCAGAAGGTGCAGAAAGGCAAGGCCGGTGGTGTGCAGATGGTGGGCGAAAGCAAGGCCCTCGGCCTGATCCGGGAAATGATCGAGAAGGTGGCACCCAGCGACGCCCGCGTGCTGATCACCGGCGGAAATGGGGCCGGCAAGGAAGGCGTGGCCCGCCAGATCCACGACAAGAGCCAGCGCGCCCAAGGTCCCTTCGTGGAGGTGAACTGCGCCGCCATCCCCGGCGAGTTGATCGAAAGCGAGCTCTTCGGTCACGTGAAAGGCAGCTTCACCAGCGCCATCAAGGACCGCAAGGGCAAGTTCGAGCTCGCCGACGGCGGCACCCTCTTCCTGGACGAGATCGGGGACATGAGCCTGGCCGCCCAGGCCAAGGTGCTCCGGGCCTTGCAGGAAAGCCGCATCACCCCGGTTGGCGGTGACAGGGACGTGAAGGTGGACGTGCGTGTGGTAGCCGCTACCAACAAGGACCTGAAGAAAGAGATCGCGGAAGGACGGTTCCGCGAAGACCTCTTCCACCGCCTCAGCGTGATCCCGATCCATGTGCCCAGCCTCAGTGAGCGGACCGAGGACATTCCATTGTTGAGCGAACACTTCATCGGTCTGGTGTGCACCGAGCAGGGCATCGCCCCCAAGAAGATCGCGGAAAAGGCCATTGCAGCGCTCCAGAAACTACCATGGACCGGCAATGTGCGGGAGCTGCGGAACGTGATCGAGCGCTTGGTGATCCTGAGCGGAAAGGAGATCACCGAGGCCGATGTGAAGGCCTACGCGGCCCCCAGAGGCTGATTTGAACGCCCTTCGTCCTTCGGGACCGACCGTTGGCCGATCCGGGACGGCGATTCGCCCGGCTGTGAACAATAGCGGTGTATATCGGAGCGTAAATGCTCAGGCAACCCTCCCTTCGGGATCACGTCCTTTGAGTGGTACCTGCAAGGAACCTTACTGTCCAACCAATACCCCTGGGCCATGGAACTGCTTCAGAACATTCACCATCAGCTGTATGTCCTCTTTGGGGACGCCCTGTATTACGGGCTGGCCCTGCTGGCCATTGTCGCCATCATGGCACAGTGGAAACTGTATGAAAAAGCCGGTCAACCCGGTATCGCGGCCATCGTGCCTGTCTGGAACTTCATCGTGTTCCTGAAGATCGTGGGCCGTCCTGCGAGCCATTTGTGGCTGTTCTTCATCCCCGTGTTCGGCCAGCTCTACATGCTGCCCAAGGTGTGGATCGAGATCGCCCAGAGCTTCGGCAAGACAACGCTCATGGATTACGTGCTGGTCATCCTCTTCAACGGCATCTACATCCTCAACCTTGGACTGAGCTACGATACGCGCTACATGGGCCCTGTGCATGGAAAGCCCATCGCACCGCCCCCTGCCCGCCCTTTAAAGCCGCGTCCTAGCCTCGCCTGACCGGCGGGCCGTGAAGGGGCGCAGGCCATCCCTCCCCTTCCCGAGTCGTGGCCACCTGGCCTGTATCATGCATGAACATTGAAAAGGCCGCCCTGAGGGCGGCCTTTTCACTTTCTGTCCGAACTTGTTCAGCTCAGCAGCGCTTCCGCCTTCTTCAGCGCGCTGGCCATGCCACCAGGTTCCTTGCCGCCGGCTGTGGCATAATCCGGTTGCCCACCGCCGCCGCCCTTGATCTCGGGGCTGATCTGCTTGATGATGTCCACGGCCTTTAACCCTGTGGCCTCGGCGAAGGCTTTGCCCAGCGAAACGGCCAGCAAGGGCTTGCCTTCGATCACGGACCCCGAAATGAAGGCCAGTTCGGGGTGTTGTTCGCGAAGCAGGTAGCCTAGATCCTTGAGGTTCTGCGCGTCCAGGTCAAGTTGCTCCACCAACACCTTCATGCCCTTGCCATTGCTGGTGGCCTTGCCCGGCAGGGAGGCCGCGTAGCCCTTCACTTTCTCCTTGGCGAACTTCTCCAGCTCCTTAATGAGGGCCGCGTTCTGCTCCACGAGCTTTTCCACTGCGGCGACCAGGTCCGTCGGATTCTTCAGCAGTGTGTTGATGGCCTCGATCTTGGCGAGCTTCTCGCTGATCATGCGCTCAGCTTCGACGCCGGTGATGGCCTCGATGCGACGGATACCTGCGGCCAATGCGCTCTCGCTCACGATGCGGAACGGACCGATGACACCGGTGCGCGGGACATGCGTACCACCACACAGCTCCACACTGGGGCCGAACTTCACTACGCGGACATTGTCTCCGTACTTCTCACCGAACAATGCCATGGCACCCATGGCCTTCGCCTCCGCGATGGGCACGTTGCGCCTGTCCTCGAAGACCAGGTCCTCGGTGATCATCGCGTTCACCTCGCTTTCGATCGTGGCCAACTCCTCGGGCGTCACCTTGGCGAAGTGGCTGATGTCGAAGCGCAACCGGTCCGGCGCCACCAACGAACCTTTTTGCTCCACGTGTGTGCCCAGGTGCTTGCGCAGGGCATGGTGCAGCAAGTGGGTGGCTGTGTGGTTGCGCATGGTGAGGCCACGGCGCGTGCTATCCACCTGAGCGGTCAATGGTGCGTTCACGTCCTTTGGCAGGTCCTTGGTGAAGTGGACGATCAGTTGGTTCTCGCGCTTCGTATCGAGCACGTCCACCTGATCATCGCCTTGCACGAGCCAACCCTGATCTCCGACCTGGCCACCACCTTCCGCATAGAAGGGCGTGCGGTCCAACACCACTTGGAACTGGTCTCCGCCTTTGCCGCTCACCTTTCGGTAGCGCAGGATGCGTGAGGTGGTCTTCAGCTCGTCGTAGCCGACGAACGCGGTTTCGCCCTGTGCGAGCTCGACCCAGTCACCGGTGGTGATGGCGGTAGCAGCACGACTGCGATCCTTCTGCTTCTTCAGTTCCACCTCGAAGCCGATCATGTCCACTTCACGACCTTGTTCGCGTGCAATCAGCTGCGTCAGGTCAATGGGAAAACCGTAAGTGTCGAACAGTTCGAAGGCCTTATCTCCAGGCAGTACGCCTTTGGTTTCCGCCAGGGCCTGTTCAATACGCTTGGTACCCTGCTCCAGTGTTCGTAGGAAGGCTTTCTCCTCCTCCAACATCACGTTCTCCACAATGCTGAGCTGCTTCTTCAGCTCAGGGAACTGATCGCCCATCTGAGCCACAAGATCAGGCACAAGCGTGTGCATGAACGGCTCGTTGAAGCCAAGGAAGCTATATCCGTAGCGTACGGCGCGACGCAAGATCCGGCGGATCACATAGCCCGCGCCGGTATTGCTGGGCAGTTGGCCGTCGGCGATGGCGAAGGAGATGGCGCGCAGGTGGTCGGCGATCACACGCATGGCGATGTCGGCCTTCTCTTCCTTGCCATAGGTCTTGCCGCAGCGCTTCGCCAAGGCCTGGATCAGCGGCTGGAACACATCCGTGTCGTAGTTGCTGCGCTTGCCTTGCAGCACCATGCACAGACGCTCGAATCCCATGCCGGTATCCACGTGTTGGGCAGGCAGGGTGACGAGGGAGCCATCGGCCTTGCGCTCGAACTGCATGAACACGTTGTTCCAGATCTCGATCACCTGCGGGTGGTCGTTGTTCACCAGTTCGCGGCCGGCCTTCTGCGCCTTCTCCTCGGCGGTGCGCACGTCCACGTGGATCTCGGTGCAGGGCCCACAAGGACCGGTATCGCCCATCTCCCAGAAGTTATCCTTGCGGCTGAAGGGAAGGATGCGTTCCGCAGGCATGAACTGAAGCCACAGGTCGCGGGTCTCCTCGTCGGCGGGTAGCTTGTCGGTCGAGTCGCCACCGAAATAGGTGACGTAGATGTTGTTCTTATCGATGCCGTACACCTCGGTGAGCAGTTCCCAGGCCCACGCGATCGCCTCCTTCTTGAAGTAGTCGCCGAAGCTCCAGTTGCCGAGCATCTCGAACATCGTGTGGTGGTAGGTGTCGATGCCTACCTCTTCCAGGTCGTTGTGCTTGCCGGAAACCCGCAGGCACTTCTGCGTGTCGGCGATGCGCTTGTCCTTCGCCGGGCGGTTCCCGAGGAAGAGGTCCTTGAACTGGTTCATCCCTGCGTTGGTGAACATCAAGGTGGGATCGTCCTTCACGACCATGGGCGCGCTGGGCACGATGGCATGGCCGTGCTTGGCGAAGTGATCAAGGAAGGCTTGGCGGATCTGGCGGGACGTGAGCATGGGGGCGGAAATGCGGCGCAAAGGTCGCACTCCGGGCAGAAAGGAGGAAGCCCCGAGGTCTGAAGCCGTGCCCGATGTTTTGCGATCTTTAACGGACAGGCTGCTCAGCTGCACACGCTGCCAGGGGCAGGCTGGCTATTTTCGGACCCCGCCCATCCCCATGGCCGAACAGAAATACCGCTTCAACCCGCTGACGCTCAATTTCGAGCGCATCCGCATCACGGGCTGGCAGCGCGTGAAACGGACAGCCTTGGCGCTGACGCCTGGTCTGTTGCTGGGGTTGGCGGGCATTTTAGTGGCCTATCAGTTCTTCGATTCGCCCAAAGAGGCCAGCATGCGCCGGGAGATCCAGCAGATGCAGGTGCAGTATGAGCTGCTGAACAAACAGATGAGCGAGGTGGAGCAGGTGATGGACGATGTGCGTCGCCGCGATGACAATGTGTACCGTGTGATCTTCGAGGCGGATCCCATTCCCATGGAAGTGCGGCGCGCCGGTTTCGGCGGCAGCAACCGATACAAGGACCTTCAAGGCTATGCCAGCAGCGACATGATCATCGCTACGCGCAGGCGACTGGACCAGCTGACCAAACAACTCTACGTGCAGAGCGTTTCGCTCGATGAGGTGGCCACGCTCACCATGCGCAAGCAGGAGATGCTCGCGAGCATTCCTTCGGTGCAGCCCATCCCCAGCGACCACACGGCCATCAGCTCGGGTTTCGGGGAGCGCTTGCACCCCATCCACAAGATCGTGAAGATGCACGCGGGCATGGACTTCACCAGCCCCATCGGTACCGAGATCCATGCCACCGGCGATGGCGTGGTGGAGTTCGCGGACTATGCCACCAACGGCTATGGCATCCATGTGATCATCGACCACGGCTTCGATTACAAGACGCTCTACGGCCACATGGAACGGTTGAAGGTGCGCCAAGGACAACGCGTGAAACGTGGCGACCTGATCGGCTGGGTGGGCAATACGGGGCTTAGCGCAGGTCCGCACCTGCACTACGAAGTGCATAAGAACGGCGAGCCCATCGACCCGGCGAACTACTTCTTCAACGACCTCACACCCGAGGAATACGCGCGCATGCTCGAGCTTTCGCGCAACGCCAACCAATCGCTCGACTGAGCACACCGTCCCGCGATTATCTTCGGCGCCCGTCCATGCCCCTGAAGGAGAAGACCATCGGCAAGTTGTACTGGACCATCGGTGAGGTGGCCGAGCAGTTGGGCGTGAACACCAGCCTGCTGCGCTATTGGGAAAAGGAGTTCGGCGCACTGCGCCCCAAGCGCACCAACAAGGGCGACCGCCTCTACACGCAGGACGACATCCATACGGTGCGCACGATCCACGAGCTGCTCAAGGACCGCGGCTTCACCATCCAGGGCGCGAAGGAGCACCTGCGCGGTGCCAGCAAGAAGGTGGAGGCCACCACGGAGGTCCGTGAACGTCTTCTGCGCATCCGGGCCGAACTGCTCGACCTGCGTTCCGCGTTGGACGCCGAGGAAGCACCATACGCCACGTACCATTCATGAAGCTGACCCGCTACGCGGTCCGTGCCCTCCGCAAGGTGGGCCTGTTGGACAATTTCGTCTTCAACGTGCCCATCAAGCTCAGCGGCAAGGTGGTGCAGGTGCCCATGGTGAAAGGCGTCGGATTCATCTATGTGCTCGACTTCGAGGCCTTTATGGATGAGCTGATCAAGCGCCTCACCCCCCTGTTCCCCGGTGTGTTCGTGGATGCGGGCGTGAACCTGGGCCAGACCCTGATCAAAGCGAAGGTCGCTCGACCCGACATCGTGTACCTCGGCCTCGAACCCAACCCCGTCTGTGTCGACTATACGCAGCGGCTGGTGCGGGCCAACAACTTCGCTAATGTCACACTCGTTCCGGCAGGCCTCACCGACCATGACGGCGAAGGGGGTTTGGTGCTTTGGAACGGTGAAGAGGGTGATCCGACGGCGTCATTGCTCAGCGACCTGAAGCCGCAACGCGCCAACCAACGCGAGGTGCCGGTGAAGCTGGTGACCTGGGCCACGGTGGAGAAGCAGGCGCCGATCGGCAAGCTCGGCTTCGTGAAGATCGACGTGGAGGGCAGCGAGCTGGACGTGCTGGAACAACTGGCACCACGCCTGCGCAGCGACCGCCCCATCACTGTGGTGGAAGTGTTGCCACCCTATGATCCTCCAATGCCCGAGCGGGTGGAACGCCAGAAGCGCATGGAAGCACTGTTCCGCTCACTCGACATGAAACTGTTCCGCATCCATAAGGACAGCTCGCCCCTGCGATTGGAGCCATTGGAGGAGTTCGGGATCTTCACGCTGCAAGAGCTGAGCGACCACTTGGTGGTGCCCAGCGAGCGTGTGAACGATGTGCTGAAATCCTTCGCGCGCTAGCGGTACTTCGCCAGCGTCAAGTAGTTCTTCACGTAGTCGGCTACGCCCTGTTCCAACGTATGGAACGGCTTGGTGTAGCCGATGCCCTTGAGCTTCTCCATGCGGGCCTCCGTGAAGTACTGGTACTTATCACGGATGTCGATCGGCGTGTCGATGAAGTCGATGCGTTCGGGTAGCTCCAGCGCCGCGAAGGTGGCCTTCGACAGGTCGAGGAAGGCGCGCGCGGTGCCGCTGCCGAGGTTGTATATCGCACTGTCCTTCCGGCGCTCCATCAGGAAAAGGCACACGTTGCAGACGTCCTTCACGTAAACGAAGTCGCGCAGCTGCATGCCGTCCGCATAGTCGGGGCGGTGGCTGCGGAAGAGCTTCACCCCGCCCGATGCCTTGATCTGGTTGAAGCCGTGGTACACCACGCTCGCCATGCGGCCCTTGTGGTATTCGTTGGGGCCGTACACGTTGAAGAACTTCAGCCCCGCCCAGAAGTAGGGTTGCTCTTCCTGCACCAGTGCCCACTGGTCGAACGTGTTCTTGCTCGCGCCATACGGGTTCAGCGGATGCAGGCGGGGGATCAGCGCATGGTCATCCGCATAACCCAGTTCACCGCTGCCATACGTGGCCGCGCTGCTCGCATAGACCACGGGGATGCCGTACTTCACACAGGCCTGCCACATGCGTTGGCTGTAACGCACGTTCAGCTCGTCGAAGATGGCCTTGTCGAACTCGGTGGTGTCGGTGCGCGCGCCCAGGTGGAAGAT
>JADZGG010000435.1 GCA_020854015.1 Flavobacteriales bacterium | reverse complement strand
GCGGTGATCTGCTTTTCGAATTCGCTCGGCTTGTAGCCACTGTATTTGGAAGCGGCCGTAAGGCGCTTGCGGACATCCTCCACGGACACCCCGACCAGCTGTGAGAAGGCGAGGGTATCGAAGGCCTTCACCTCACGCGGCACCACCATGATGTCGTATACGGGCGTATTGGCCCCCAGCAGCTCACCGCGACGATCGTAGATGAGACCGCGCGATGGAAAGACAGTGATCTTGCGCTCACTGATGTCCGCGGCACGAGCCTTCCAACTGTCGTCCGCCACCTGAATGTAGAACAGGCGAAGAATGAAGACCACGCAAACGAAGATCACCGCAGCGACGAGAACGAACCTGCGATCATCGAAGTTCATCGGGAGCGGGACACGCGTGTGAAGAGGGTCTGTACGAGCATGCACAATGCCAGTGTGAACACGGCACTGAGCGAAGCGCGGAGCAAGGTGGCTCCGAGCTCATCGAAGCGGTAGATCTCCACGAAGAAGAGCCAAAGGTGATGGACGAACACCAGCACGGCCGCGAAAGTGGTCCACCAGGCAATGCCCATATCAGCGATGGTGGGGCTCCGCGTGTGGTCATAGCCATCGCGTGGCCTTAACAGGCGTAACATCCAGATGCGCAGGAAGGCCATCAATACGCAAGCACTGGTGTGCATGCCCGGTGTGCTACTGAAGAGGTCCATGACCATGCCGGCGAAGAAGCCGACGACCAACTGTGCCCAATCCGGTAGGTCGAAAGGAAGCATCAAGAGGAACAGGACGTACAGGTAGGGGACAAGCCAACCGTTCGCCAGGTCCAAGTGATCCAGCACGAGCGCCTGTACCAGCACGAGCAGCATGAAGCGTAGCACATTGGCGAGGACCTTGCCGATCATTCTTCGGGGGGGGCTTTGGCCTGCAGCGTATCCTGTTCGAGCTTCAGCATGTTCTCCACGACGTGAACGTAGCCGCTCTGCGTCAGGTCCTCACTGAGCTTCACGGTGATCGTGTGGTAGTTGCTGCCAGGGTCGTTCTCCACGTTAGAGACCACGCCGACCATGATGCCGATCGGAAAGATCTTGTCACTTCCACGCGTCACCACGGTATCGCCGATCTGCACCGGCACGTGCTTCGCCACATCCGACATGGAGGCCGTGGCAGGATCCATGGTGTCCCATCGGAGCAGCCCGAAATGTTTGGTGTTCCGCAGTTGAACGCTTGTGGGCAGGTCGTTGCTGAGCACGCTGATGGCGAGTGCGAAGTGCGGGCTGACCTCGCGGATCACGCCGACGATACCGTTGGCTCCGACAATGCCCATGTCCGCGTGCAGGCCGGCCAACGAGCCCTTGTCCAAGGTCAGGTAGTTGCGGGCCTTGCTGACCGTACTGTTGATCACGCGGGCCGTGATGAAGCGGTACTGCTGGTGCATCACGGTATCCCGGACCTCGCGTACGCTGTCCGCCACGGTGATGCGGCTCCGGGCATCGCGGTCGCGCAGGTCCGCGATCTCCTTGGCCAATCGGAGGTTCTCTTCGCGAAGACCGGCGTATTCAACCAGGCCACTTCGCCAGGCGTAGATCTGGCCGACGACGGCATTGCTGCTACTGATGGCCTGCGCTTTCTGGTGTTCGTTGCCATTCACCAGCAGCCCCAAGCTGATACCCATCAACAGCAGGAACAGTAGGGAGATGCGGATCCGGAAGAGGAAGCGGAAGAGGTCGCGCATCGCTGGGAAATAGCGAGTGGTGAGTGCCGGGTGTCAAGTAGCCGTTGCGCAAAGGCCTCAGCCGCTCAACATGCGCTGCTCATCACTCCCTCATCAGGAATTGGAAGCGGTCGATGTTCTTCAACGCAATGCCGGTACCTCGGGCCACAGCGCGAAGGGGGTCCTCCGCCACGTGTACAGGAAGTTTGGTCTTGATGCTTACACGCTTGTCCAGCCCCCGCAGCAACGCACCGCCGCCGGCCATGTAGATGCCGGTCTTGTAAATGTCGGCACTAAGCTCGGGCGGTGTGCTTTCCAAGGCGGCGAGGATCGCCTCTTCGATCTTGCTGATGCTCTTGTCGAGCGCCTGCGCGATCTCTGAATAGGTCACGGTGATCTCCTTCGGTATACCGGTCATCAGGTCACGTCCGCGAACAGCATAGTCGGGCGGTGGATTGTCCAGTTCCGTCATGGCCGCACCGACCTCGATCTTGATCTGCTCCGCCGTGCGTTCACCTACGAGGATATTGTGTTGACGGCGCATGTACTCCTCGATGTCCTGTGTGAACTCGTCACCGGCCACGCGGATGTTCTTGTCGCACACGATGCCGCCCAACGCGATCACGGCGATCTCGCTGGTGCCACCACCGATGTCGATGATCATGTTGCCCATCGGCTCCTCCACGTCAATGCCGATACCGATGGCGGCGGCCATGGGCTCGTGGATCAGGTAGACCTCCTTCGCACCTGCGTGTTCAGCGCTGTCACGAACGGCGCGCTTCTCCACTTCGGTGATGCCGCTTGGGATGCAGATCACCATGCGCAGGTTCGGGGTGAACAAGCGGCGTCCCGGGTTGATCATCCGGATCATGCCCTTGATCATCTCCTCCGCGGCCTGGAAGTCGGCGATCACGCCATCGCGCAGCGGTCGCACGGTCTTGATGTTCTCATGTGTTTTTCCGTGCATCTGCTGGGCTTGTCGCCCGATCGCGATCACACGGCCACTGGTGCGGTCCACGGCAACAATGCTCGGCTCATCCACCACCACCTGGTCGTTGTGGATGATGAGCGTGTTCGCTGTGCCGAGATCGATCGCGATCTCCTGGGTGAAGAAACTGTTGAACCAGCCCATGGGCAGGGGGTGTGTCAGTGTTTGAAGTGTCGGTTGCCGGTGATCACCATGGCCTGTCCGTGTGCGTCGCACGCGTCTATGCTCTCCTGGTCCTTGATGCTGCCGCCCGGCTGAACAATGGCCGTGATGCCGGCGGCGTTCGCGATGGTGACGCAGTCGGGGAAAGGGAAGAAGGCGTCGCTGGCCATCACGGCGCCGTGAAGGTCAAAAGAGAACTTGTTCGCTTTGGCGATGGCCTGTTCCAGGGCGTCCACACGGCTGGTCTGTCCAGTGCCGCTGGCCATCAATTGAAGTCCTTTGGCGAGCACGATGGCGTTGCTCTTGGTGTGCTTCACCAGGATGTTGGCGAACACCAGATCTTGCAGCTGCTCTGCGGTCGGGGACTTTTTCGTGGCGGTGCGCATGTTCGCAGACGTATCCACTACTGAGTCCGGGGCCTGCACCAGCACTCCGTTCAAGGCTGTGCGGACTTTCGATGCAGGGCGGGTGGAAGGTTTGCGCTTGAGGATGATCCGGTTCTTCTTCCGCTTCAGCACCTCGATGGCCTCCTGTGAATAATCCGGGGCACAGATGATCTCGAAGAAGATCGTGTCGATCGCCTCCGCGGTGGCTTTGTCGATGGTGGCATTGGTGATCAGCACGCCACCGAAAGCGCTCACGGGATCGCCGGCCAATGCAGCATCCCAGGCCTCCGTCACTGTGGGACGAAGCGCCGCACCACAGGCATTGTTGTGCTTCAGTATGGCGAATGGCACACCGGGCAGCGTGGCCATGTCGTCGACAAGCTCCAAAGCCGCATCGAGGTCGAGCAGGTTGTTGTAGCTCAGCTCCTTGCCTTGCACCTGATCGAACAGGCCGTTCAGGTCGCCGTGGAAGCTCGCGGTCTGGTGGGGGTTCTCGCCGTATCGCAGGTGATTACGCGGACCTGCGCTCAGGCGCAGTTCACCCTCGCCTTGCATGAACCAATTGTGAATGGCGCCGTCGTAGTGCGAACTGACACCGAAGGCCAGTGCCGCCAGGCGCTTGCGGTCGGCCAGGGTGGTGGTGCCGTCGTTGTCGCGAAGCACTGGCAGCAGGTCCGCGTATTGGGCCTGTGCGGCCACGATCACCACGTGGCGGTGGTTCTTGGCACCAGCACGGACCAGACTGATGCCACCGATGTCGATCTTCTCAATGATGGCTTCTTCGGTCCCTCCGCCGGCCACAGTGGCCTCGAAGGGGTAGAGGTCCACGATCACAAGGTCAATAGGGGGGATGGCGTACTCCTCGAGTTGCGCCACGTCACTATCCAGATCGCGGCGCCCCAGAATGCCACCGAAGATCTTCGGGTGCAACGTCTTCACGCGTCCCCCGAGGATGCTGGGGTAGGAAGTGAGCTCCTCCACAGGGGTCACCGGCAGGCCCAGCTCTTCGATGAAAGCCTGGGTTCCTCCGGTACTGTACATCCTGATATTCAGGCGATTAAGCTCCTGGACGATGGGCGCGAGCCCGTCCTTATGGTAAACTGAGATGAGGGCGCTTTGAATGCGCTTTTGACCTTCCGACATGCCCCTGCGGTTGCGCAAGTTTACAGGTGAACACGGTGACCCTCAGGGAGCTCCGGTCCGGTTTTGCACAACAGTTACCAACAGTTCAGGCGCGCTCAGAAGCGGAGGCCGACCCCCACGATAACGTTCACCACATCAGTGGCGGAGGAAAGGGTACCGTAATTCACCTCACCCGCATCGGAGATGGTGATGCTGGAGGGGTCCACGTAGCTCACACGACCGCCGATCAAGCGTTCCACGCGCCCTTCCACATAGAACTGGGGGCCGAAGCCGACCATCGTTCCCACGGCCCAACCATACGCCCCTGTCCACGCGTTCGCTTTGCGCTCATAGGTGACCGGATCACTGGACCCGTCCATGTCCAGTCCCGAGCGCGTGCTGAACTGGCGCAGACCGAGCATGCCTTCAATGTAGGGGCTCACGCGTCCGTTGATGGGCCTCAGGCGCACCTGGCCCATATAGCTGAACAGGCGGCTTTTCACGGTAAGCTCGCCCTCCTGCAGACCAAGTGTGCCTTGCGGAACGTTCACGCCGGCACCGTGTTTTCCCATCACAGCGTAAGCGAAGTTGAAGCCGTAGTCGAAGGGCAGGAAGCGACCTGGTGTGGTGAAGTTGGCACCGAAGCCTACGAAGTTGCGGCCCCAGACATCATTGAAGTCGCCGATCGGGACGTTCAGCACAAGGCCACCGCCCAGGGTGCTTTGCCGCCCTTGGAAGGGGCGTTGGCGATCAGCGTCCTGCGCATGGAGCAGCCCTGGTATCAGCAGCAGGAGCAGAGTGGTACGCATGGTGGTGGACATGGCGCAAAGGAATGCAGCGAGCGGAAGACAAAGCCCATGCCATCGTGAGGCCAGTACCTTGGACCCATGGACTTGGGACCGGTTTGGGCGGAATGGGGGTTGCTCGGGCTCTTTCTAGCCTCCTTCCTGGCGGCCACCATCCTGCCCTTCAGTTCCGAGGCCGTGTTGGCCGCCATGACCGTGGGTGCGTGGTCTGGCCCATCGTTGTTCGTTGTGGCCTCGATCGGCAATACGCTGGGCGGGCTTACGAATTACGCCATCGGCCGTTGGATCCCGGAAAGCCTCGTGTTCAAACGCTTGGGCATCGATGCATCGAAGGCTGAGCGGTGGCGATCGCTCGTGCGTCGGCACGGTGCTTGGGCCGCAGTGCTCTGTTGGTTGCCGGTGATCGGTGATGCCATCGCGCTTGCCCTGGGCCTGTTCCGTGCGCCGTTCGTGCCCTCAGCGGTGCTCATGTTCATCGGCAAAGCAGCGCGTTATGCGGTGGTCATCTGGTTGGTGCAGAAGCTGGCCTGAACGACGAAAGGCCCCCGAAGGAGCCTCCCGTCAGGGGCACTGAATATTCGTTCAGTAAGGAGTGTTCTGCGGGGTCCAGTTGGCCCAACCGCTGGTCCAATTGTCGGTACCGAAAGCGCCTTTGTAAGAAACGCTGGTGAAGAACGGATCGTTGAGGTCGCCATTGCTGAACGAAGCACCGCTTGCAAGTGGGCTGCTGCCAGTGAGCGTGAAATCCGGCGCGGTCAGGTTGAAGGCATCGTTCACGCCGAGCTGCGCGTTGTCCGTGTACGTGGTATTGCTACCTGCGGCGAACCATGCAGCGATGTCCCAGGTGCTGCCGCTGGCCACGGCGGTCAGCGTGCCCATTGCGCTGTACACGCAATCCTTCACTTTCAGGTCACCCGCATCGGCATTGGTCTCACAGGCACTGCCGTCGATCAGAAGGCCAGTGGGGAAGCCGGCGAATACACTGTTGAACACACGGCTGTGCGTGTTGCGACGGAGATGGCCGCTGCGCTTGTAATTGCTGTTGATGGTTGTGCTTGCTGTGGCCTGCGGTCCGTAGATGCTGATGTTGGTGAGCACCGGTGTGGTGTACGGGGTGGCACCACTTCCGCTGGCATCGTTGTCATGCTCCAGTCCATTGCTGCCCGAGGCATCGGCTTGGTTCGGATCACGCAGGGACACGCCGAACTGGAACTTGCCGCTGTAGCCGTTGTCCATGTCGAAGTCGTCATCGAGGCCACCGAAGGCGACGAGGTTCTTGCAGTTCACCGTGCCACCGAACCACTCAAAGCTGTCGTCGCCGCTATAGCTCACTTGTACGTGGTCGATCACCGTGCCATTGCCCACACCGGCGAGCGTAAGGCCGTTGATCTCATTGTTCGGTTGGAAGGCGATACCGGGGTACTCGATGCGTACGAACTGCAGCGTGCCGCTGTTGTCCGCAGCATCCGTTCCGCCGAAGACCGCTTCAACACCACCTTCAACCACGCCCGTGCCGCCGGGGAGGTTGACCGGTGCTTTGCCGCAGAGGATGATCCCGCCCCAGTCACCGGGAGCGCGTGAACCAGCTGCTTCGTTGCTCGTGAACACGATCGGGTTTGAGCTGGTGCCCAATGCTTCGATCTTACCACCGCGGTTGATGATCAATGTGCCCTTCGTTGCCTTATCGCCGAATACGCGTGTGCCGGCCTCGATGGTGAGGGTGGCCCCGCTCTCCACTTCGATGAAGCCTTTGATCAGGTATTTCTTGTCGGCGGTCCACGTGGTATTGGCGCTGATGGGCTGGTCGATCGTCACCTTGTCACTGGTGGGTGCGTACTCGCAGCAGCAGTCCTTTTCCGCATCCGGGTCATAGTTCGTTGCAGTGGGGTCCGTGCAACCTTCTTTTTTCTTGCAGGCGGGCACCAGGGCCACGATGGCTCCGAGCATCAGCAGGGAGAGGGCGTGGTTCTTGAGGATGTTCATCGTTGGGTTGTGTTTCGTCCGCAAAGCAACCCTCGTGGTGTTACCTCTTGATCGCCTCGATGTTATGAGATCATGCACATGGATTAAGCTTCTGTTAAGCACCAAGTGAAAGGCCCCCATCCGATCCGG
>JADZGG010000434.1 GCA_020854015.1 Flavobacteriales bacterium | reverse complement strand
TCCGCTACTACAGCGCCAAAGCTGAAGTGGACATCGAAGGCCCCGATGGGCACAAGGGCTTCAAGGCCACCCTGCGGTCCGTGCAGGACAGTGCCGCCTGGATCAGCATCACTCCTGCCTTGGGCATTGAGGTGGCACGGGTGCTGCTGACCCTGGACACGTTGAAGGTGATGGACAAGATCAACGACCATTACTGGGTCGGTGACACCGCGGGCGCTCGCACCCGTTTCGGCCTGCAGCCCAGCCTCGACCTGTTCCAGAAAGCCCTGTTCGGCCTGCCCATCGGCCTGGACCCCAACGAGAAGTACAAGGCCGACCGCGAGGAAGGGCAGTACGTGCTGACAAGCAAGGAAAAGAAGCGTTTCCGTCGCGCTGCCGAGGACCTTGCTCCGGAGGATACCCTGCCGAACGACCGCGACATGAACGAGAACCGCATGGAGCGCACCCTGCGCAAGGCCGGGAAGAAGGATGCTGTGGTCTACCGCTACTGGATCGAGCCGGACAGCTTCCTGGTGACCCGCGTTCTGATCACCGACCTGGCACGCGATCAACAGGCCGATGTGCGTTATATCCATCGTACCGACGTGAACGGCCATGCCTTGCCTGACCACATCAGCCTTTCTTTGTCCGACACCTCCAAGCAGGTCGGAGGCACCTTCCGCCTTGACCGCATCGGCATCGATGGCCCCCTCCAGCTCAACTTCCGCATCCCCGAGAAGTTCACCCCCATGGAATGAGGGTGCGTCATGGGCACATGGGCACATCAGCGCATGGGCACATGGCAAGCGGTGGTTCCTGCTGCTCCTGCTCCTGTCCCTGTTCCTGACAGCGAGCGCCCAAAGCCGCAAGGACCTGGAGAAGAAGCGCGATGCGCTGGACAAGCAGATCCGAACCACCAGCGCCCTGATCGAGCAGGCCCGTAAGGAGCAGAAGAACACCGAGCAACAGCTGCACCTGCTGGACGCCCAGATCGGCCAGCGTGAGGAGCTGATCCGCACCATGAACGGCGAACTGTTCAAAGTGGACCAGCAGATCCAGGAGACCGAGGCGGTGATCTCCAGCTTGCGCGGCGACCTGGACCGCTTGAAAGAGGAATACGCCCGCATGGTGCAGTTCGCCTTCAGGCACCGCAACGCCAGCGACCGCCTCAGCTACCTCTTCAGCGCCGAGAGCTTCGCGCAGGCCTACAAGCGCTCCCGCTACCTCAGCCAGCTCGCCGAGCAACGTCAGCGCCAGGCCACGTTGATCCTGGAGACCCAGCAAAGCCTCAGCGGCCGCATCGCGGAGCTCAAGGGCCACCGCACCGAGAAGGCCACCCTGTTGAACGCCGAGGTGGATGAGCGCAAGCGGCTGACCCAGGACAAGGGGGGGCACCAATCAGCACTGAGCACCCTGAAGAAGGAGGAGGGTCGCCTGAAGGAGACCCTGAAGAAGCAGAACAAGAAGAAGAGCGACCTGGAGTCCGCCATCCGCAAGGCCATCGAAGCCGAGATCCGCAAGAGCGCTCCGAAACCGAACCCGGGCACCAAGCCACCCAAAGGTGGGGCGCCGCCTAAACCCACGCTGTCCCTCACCCCCGAGGCCCGCGAACTGGGCGCCGATTTCGAGAAGAACAAGGGCAAGCTCCCTTGGCCCGTGGAAAAGGGCACACCCACCAGCCGCTATGGCCGCCAGCCCCACCCCGTGCTCAAGGGCATCGAGATCAACAACAACGGCATCGACATCGCTTGCGAAAAAGGCTCCGCTGTGCGCACCGTGTTCCGCGGCGAGGTCAGCAGCATCATCGTGATCCCCGGCGCGGGCAAGGCGGTGGTCGTGAACCATGGTGCCTACCGCACCGTGTACAGCAACCTGCGCGAAGCCACGGTGGCGAAGGGTCAGAAGCTCGACACCAAGCAGCAGGTGGGCGTGGTGATGACCGACGAGGATGGCTCCACGGCCCACATCGAGGTGTGGCGCATCACGGCCGAAGGCGACATCGTGACCGTGGACCCGGCTCTGTGGTTGTTCAGGAACTGACGGGGCTTCAAACAGCTACCTTTGCGCGGCTGTGATGGTCCGCACACCTTTGGACCGCTCGGCCTACGACCATGGGTAAATTGGGTGTTACGGAGATCGTCCTCATCCTGCTGGTGCTGCTGCTGTTGTTCGGTGGCAAGAAGATCCCCGAGCTGATGCGCGGCCTCGGCAAGGGCATGAAGGATTTCAAGGACGCCCAGAAGGGTGAGCCCACGTCCGACGACAAGCCCTGATCGGCCTTCGCTTGCCCGGCATGGAATTCCCCCGCACGTTCGGCGAGGCACGCGCCCTGTTGCTCGATGGTCGCATCACCGTTGGTGAATTGACCGACCTGGCACTGCAACGTGCCGCCCATACCCAGCACCTGAACATCTACCTGGAGCTGTTCCCGGAGAGCGCCCGCGAACAGGCAGCCGCCGTGGATGCCAAGGTGAAGGCCGGTACCGCCGGTCCGCTCGCGGGTTGCATCATCAGCCTGAAGGACAACCTCTGCTACAAGGATCACAAGGTCAGCGCCAGCTCCCGGATCCTGGAGGGCTTCACCAGCATTTACAGCGCCACTGTGGTGGAACGCCTGCTCGCCGCCGACGCCGTGGTCATCGGCCGCACCAACTGCGACGAGTTCGCGATGGGCAGCAGCAACGAGAACAGCGCCTATGGTAACGTGCTGAACCCACTGGACCCCACGAAGGTGCCCGGAGGAAGCAGCGGAGGAGCCGCCGCTAGTGTGGCCGCCGGTACCTGTCATGTGGCCTTGGGGAGCGACACCGGTGGTTCCATCCGACAGCCCGCCTCCTTCTGCGGCATCGTCGGTTTCAAGCCCACCTACGGACGTGTCAGCCGCTACGGCCTCATCGCCTTCGCCAGCAGCTTCGATCAGATCGGCCCCTTGGCCCATACCGCGGCCGATGCTGCGGCTGTGCACACGGTCATTGCGGGGCATGACCCACGCGACAACACGAGCAGTTCGCGACCTGTAGGCGATGGCGATGGACCACGCACAGGCCCACTGCGCATCGCCTACTACCGTGAATGTGTGGAACGGCCCGGGCTGGACCTGGAGATCAAGGCCCACATGCTCGCTCACATCGGCCGCCTGAAGGCCGCCGGTCATACCGTGGAGCCCATCGAGCTGCCGATGCTCGACCACTTGGTGCCCACCTACTATATTCTGGCCACGGCTGAAGCCAGCAGCAACCTGGCGCGTTTCGATGGTGTGCGTTACGGCCACCGCAGCAAGCAGGCCAAAGGCGTGGACGAGACCTACCGTATGAGCCGCAGTGAAGGCTTTGGTCCCGAGGTGAAGCGCCGCATCCTGCTCGGCACCTTCGTGCTGAGCGCTGGTTACTATGACGCCTATTACGGTCAGGGTCAGCGGGTCCGCCGCCTGATCCGCGACAACACCCTGAAGTCCTTCGAGCGATTCGACCTGGTACTCACCCCCACCTGCCCAAGCACCGCGTTCGGCCATGGCGAGATCAACGATCCGGTGGCGATGTACCTGCAGGACATCTTCACCGTGCAGGCCAACTTGGCCGGCGTTCCCGCCGTAAGCCTTCCCACGGGCACGCACAGCAACGGTCTTCCCTATGGCATCCAGCTGATGGCCAAGCCCTTCGCGGACGAGTGGATGATGGCCGTCTGTGACGACCTCTTCCCGGCTTAGCCTGTCCACACAGGGCTGTGGACGACCGCTCCCCACAACATCCCCGGGCTTCCTACGTATGAAGGGTAACTTGCGCCCAATGGTACGCACCCCCTTCTCCCTTGCTGTGCTGGCCCTTTCCGCCGGTCTCTTCGCTCAGGATGGTCAGGTCCCTGCCGTGCCGGCCAACGACCCGGTGCTGGAGCAGCTCGATGAGCTGAGCATGCTGCCCTGGCTGAAGAACGACCCGTTCGTGACCGATCCCGGTGTGCTGAACGTGCACCACTTCGCCGCGACCGACACCCCCAGCTATTCCGCTGACGTCTATCGTCAACGCCTGGCGATCCTCGACGAACGCACTCCTTTCAAGCTGACCTACAACGAGCAGGTGCAGTCGTACATCGAACTGTACGCCCGCCGCAAACGGGAACAGACATCCCGCATGTTGGGACTGGCCGAACTGTACTTCCCGGTCTTCGAGGAAGCCTTGGACCGTCATGGGATGCCCATGGAGCTGAAGTATCTGGCCGTGGTGGAGAGCGCCCTGTACCCCGGTGCACGCAGTCGCGCGGCCGCCGTGGGCCTGTGGCAGTTCATGATCGGCACCGGCCGCATGTACGGCCTGGAAGTGGACAGCTACGTGGATGAGCGCTGCGACATCTACCAAAGCACCGACGCCGCCTGCCGCTACCTGAAGGACCTCCACAGGATCTTCGGCAACTGGGAGCTTGCCCTGGCAGCCTACAATTGCGGCCCCGGCAACGTGAACAAGGCCATCCGCCGCGCCGGTGGTTCCGGTGACTACTGGAGCGTGTACAACAACCTGCCCCGCGAAACGCGCGGTTACGTGCCTGCCTTCATCGCGGTGAACTACATTTTCGCGCATGCTGCGGAACACAACCTGTATCCCATCATCCCGAACTACTGCGCGTATGAGGTGGACACCGTACAGGTCTGCTACCCGTTGAACCTCGACCGCCTTGCTCAGCTCACCGGTGGCAATGCCCAGGAACTGAAGGACCTCAACCCGATGTTCAAGCAGGGTGTGGTCCCTGATCTTCAACAGTCCACGACGCTATACATGCCCCACCACATGGTGGATGAGTTCCTCGAAAGCGAGGACGCGATCATGTACAGCTACGTCCCCGACCTGAGCACGCCTGCGCCCTACTCCGCTCCCTCACGCGGAACCGCAACGGCTTCCAGCGGCTCGGCCAAGAAGTGGCACACCGTGCGCCGCGGCGAATCCCTGGGCTCCATCGCGAACAAGCACGGCATCTCAGTGAAGCAACTGCGCTCCATGAACAGCTTGCGCAGCGACAAGATCCATGCAGGACAGAAGTTGGTGGTGAAGATGGGCGCCCCTGCGAACGACACCACGGCCGAGGTCGTCACACCCAAGCAGCCTGTGGATCCCGCTTCCGCAGCACCTGCAAAGGACCAGGCGTTCGTTTACTACACCGTTCAACCTGGCGACACACTGTGGGGCATTGCCCAACGCTATCCGGGTGTGACCGTGGATGACATCAAGCGCCTGAACAGCGACATGAACCTGCGCAAGCTGCCTGTCGGTCGCAAGCTGAAGGTGCGCGTGACGGAGGGTTGATCGAGTTGCGCACAGCGTTCGTTCGCTGTTGCCGGTCTCCTATCCCCTCATCTTCAAGTACTAATCGGTCCATCCATCGCGTTGCTCTTGCGGGTCGTCGTCACGTGTTGATAATTCGACGTACGCCCCGCCCGGCTGGTCGTCTATTTTGCGGTTGCCGGTTGAGTCGAAAAAGCCGTCGATCACACAACCATGGACCTCACCCACATCCGTCCGTACACGCACAAGCCCTGCCGCTTCAAGCTCCGCTCGGGCAAGGAGGTGTTCGGTGTGATCTGGGAGGTGGAGACCACCGACAAGACCGGCGTGGTGGGCGAAAGCAAGCGCCTGTACTTCGCCAGCATCCGCGACTACGAGCGCCTTCAGCAAGACACCCTACAGCCGATCCAAGTGTGGCCCGTGCAGCCTGAAGAGATCGTGCACGTGGAGAGCCTCGCGAGCTGAGGACCTCGTTCATTTGAACGCGACCGCACATCAATGCAGTAGGTTCACGCGCACACTACGCCAGCCCCGCCTGCTGCACGAGGAACGCGTAGATCAACGCCACTTCCTTCAGCCGTTCGAAACGACCGCTGGCGCCGCCGTGGCCTGCCTCCAGATTGGTGACCAACAGGATCTGTGCTGCGCCTTGTTGATGCGTACGCAGACGTTGCACCCACGTCGCGGGCTCCCAGTAGTGCACCTGGCTGTCGTGGAAGCCGGTAAGCACGAGCATGGACGGATAGGCCGCATCGCGCACGTTGTCGTACGGTGAATACGTGAGCATGCGCTCGTAGGCTGCCTTCTCTTTCGGGTCGCCCCACTCATCGAACTCGCCTGTTGTGAGCGGAATGCTGTCGTCGAGCATGGTGCTCACCACATCCACAAAGGGCACCTCCGCCACGATCGCCTTCCACAGGTCCGGACGCATGTTCGCCACAGCGCCAACGAGCAGGCCACCTGCACTACCACCCATGCAGAACAAGCGCTTCGCATCGCCGTACCGCTCCTTCACCAGGAACTCCGCACAGTCGATGAAGTCGGTGAACGTGTTCAGTTTGTGCTCCATGCGGCCTTGCTCGTACCACGTGCGGCCCAGGTCCTCGCCGCCACGGATGTGTGCGATGGCGAACACGAAACCGCGGTCCAACAGGCTCAGGCGCGCACTGCTGAACGTAGGTTCCACATTGATGCCGTAGCTGCCATAGCCGTAGAGCAATAGCGGTGCTGTTCCGTTGAGCGGCGTGTCGCGGTGATGCACGATGCTCATCGGCACCCGCGCGCCATCGCGCGCGGTCACCCACACGCGTTCGCTCCTGTAGTGCTCCGCGTTGAACACACCGACCACTTCCTGCTGCTTCAACAGCGTGTCGGCCAACGAATCCATGTCGTGCTCGTACACGGTGCTCGGCGTGGTGAGCGAGGTATAGCCGTAGCGGAAGCGGTGCGTATCCCACTCGGGATTGGTTCCGGAATAGGCCACGTACGCGGGATCATGGAACCGGATCTCGTGCTCCGCACCGATACTGAGCGTGCGGATGCGCAAGTGCGTGAGGCCCTCGCGTCGCTCACTGATCACCAGGTGGTCCTTGAACAGGTCGATGTCCTCCAACAGCACATCCTCGCGATGCGGGATCACTTCGGTCCACTTGCTTCGGTCGGCGTGATCGGCTTCAGCGCAATGCATCAACCGGAAGTTCTTTGCGTTCCAGTTGGTGAGGATGTGGAAGCCGTCCGGACCGTGAAGAATGCTGTGCTCATGTTCAGCCTCGCGCGGCAGGAACACGAAGAAGGTGCCCAGTGGATCGCTCACGGGCAGCAGCCAATGCTCGCTGCTGAGCGTGCTGTCGGTAGCAATGGTGATGTACTTATCACTTCGATTGCGGTACACGTCGCAACTGAAGGCCTTGTCCTTCTCGTGGAACACTTCGACATCGGTCTCGGGGTCGGTGCCCAAAACGTGGCGGAACACCTTGAAGCTGCGCAGGGTCTTGTCCTTGCGGCTGTAGAAGAACGTCTTGTCGTCGGCGAAGGCTCCACCGCCGCTGGTGCGCCCGATCACATCCGGTAATTCTTCGCCGGTGCTCAGGTCGCGGAAGCGGATCTCGTACTGCCGACGGCTCACCGTGTCGATGCTGTATGCGACCAATCTGTTCGTCGGCGAGATCTCGTAGTCACCCAGGTCAAAGTAATCGTGGCCCTTGGCCAAGGCGTTCTCATCCAGGAAATCCGTGAAGCGCTCCTGTGCGGGAATGTCTTCTTCGCCCTGCACCGCCGGCATGCGCATGTGCACCGGATACTCCTGCCCCGCTTCATACCGGAAGCTGTACCAGTAGCCGTTCTCTCGGTACGGCACGCTCATGTCCGTTTCCTTGATGCGCCCCTTCATCTCCTGGTAGAGCGTGTCGCGGAGCTCCTTCACGGGCGCGAGCAGCATGTCCGAATAAGCGTTCTCGGCCTTCAAGTGGTCGATTACGCGTTGGGTATGCGCGTCGGGCTCCTTCGCTTCCCGTTGTGCTTCGCTGAGACGCATCCAGAAATACGGGTCGAGTCGCGTGTGCCCGTGGGCGGTGATGGGGTGCGGCTCCTGCTCGGCCAACGGGGCCCTGGGCGTGGTGATCGTGCTCATCGGAAAGGTCGGTCGGGCCCGGGTTCGTAACCCCGGTCCACAGCGGGGCGCAAGTTACTCGGCAGCTAGCCCAGCACTTGGTGCAGCACTGCCGGTGAACGCAGCTCGCCGAGACCTTCCAAGTGCATCCGGTAGTACAGCAGCAACTGGTCCAGCAGCAAGCGCCGAACGGGACCGGGGATCCGCAAGGAATGGGCATCCGGTCCCGCCCGCAACAGCTCGGCCAACGCGAGGCTCTGTGGTGGCCCGATGACATGGCCATGCGCACGCGAAGCCTCCACGAAACGACCTTCCCGGAGGTCGAAATGGTCGGCACCATCCACCGGAGCCTCCGGATCGATGCCCAAGTGACGGCTCAGTTCCACAAGGAAGAGCAGGGGAAAGTGCGAGAGGTCATCCGCCGTATCCAGGGATTCCAACGCCTCCTGGAGGAAGTCGAAGAGCGCCGGGTCAGCTGATTCCTCGCGCAGCACCCGCACAAGCAGTTCCTGCACGAACAAGGCGACCGTGCCGCGCAAGGGGTCCACGGGCAGGTTGGTGTAAGGGCGTTCCACACGCACTTCGCGCAGCTGATGCAGGTCGCGGTCAGCTGATTCGGTCACCACCAGCTCCACACGCGATAAGGCCTGCAACGCTGCCATTCGGGAAGGGCCTTTGCCGCCGGTGCGCACCATGTAGCTCCGCAAGCCGGATGACTCCGTGAAGGCCTTGAGCACCAGACCACGGTCACCATGCCGGATGGTCCGAAGCACGATGGCCCGCGTGGTCTGAAGCATGGTCCTGCGATCTCAGCGCACCACCATCACCTTGGTGTTGCACTTGAACTCACCGGTGTCGTCACTGGCGAAGATCAAGTACACCCCGGTGCTTACGCGTTCACCGCTCATGTTGGTGGCCGGCCAGATCGCCTGTCCTCCCAGGGAACGCGCACGGTACACGAGGTTGCCGGCAACGTCCGTGATCCGCACATCGCTGTCCGCCACAAGCCCGGTGATGGCCACTGGGCCGCTGTAGGTCTCACGTACGGGGTTCGGGAACACCATGGCACAATCGCTGTCCTTCGCCCCTTCGATGGCATCGCCCCGGTAGCTGATGATGCCTTGGTCCGTCCCCATGTACACTTCACCCGTTACACCATCGATGGCGATGCTGAGCACGTTGTTGCTGGGCAGGGGGCTGTTCTCCATGGTGAAGTGCAACACTTGCTCGGTGCCGTCGGGGGACACCAGATAGGCACCGCTGCTCTGCGTGCCGAGCCACTTGCGGTTCGCTCCGTCCACGGCGATGGCGCTCACCGCTTCGGTCTCCAGCAGGATCTGCACGTTGCCGTCCTGCTCGATCAGGATCTGCTGGCAATCAAAGTTGTCCCCGCTGAACACCGCATCGGGGTTATAGAAAACGGCCACGCCTTTCCCGGTGCCGATCCAGATCTCGTTGTCGTTGTCCTCCGCAATGGAGAACACGTCAAGCGAAGGCAGGTTGCCCTGGCCCTCGTAGCTGGTGAGCACCTTGTACTGGTCATCGGCCGGATCGGTGATCGTGCCGCCATCATTGAACACGACCATGCCATTGCTCCGGGGGCGGAGCAGCCACTTCAAGCCGTTGTCCGCAGCAAGTATGTCGCTGATCAGGTTGTTGTTGTTGAGGACGGAGCCGGGGTCGTAAGCCCGCCAGCTCCCGCCCTTGGTGCGCACGCTGATCGGCGCGTCGGCATTGGCATTGCTGATCCACAAGTTGCCGTCCTTGTCGAAGTCCAGACCGGCCACGTTCACCTTCGTGGTGCCGCTGCTGATCTCGTAGCCGAGGGTGCTGTTATCCGCGTAGTAGAACCCTTCCACCTGGCGGCCGCGCATCTCGATCAGGCCATCGTCCCAGGAACCCAGGAAAACATGGTCCGGGTCCTCGGGGTCCACCGCCACGGCCATCAGGTCGTTCACCGTTCCCCCGAAGGCGTTGATGCCGGTGTTGTACAACGCATCGTTGGACTTGTCGGTGGTGAACCAATCGCCGTTCACGTAGCTGTGCACGCCATCCTTCAGGAACTGGTTGGTCCAGTTGCCTGCCACCGCGCCCGTGGCCACGTAGAGCGCCCCACCGGCCGCGTTCATCCGATAGGCGTTCACATTCGTTGGACCGTCCGGGGTGATGAGCTGGTAGTTGTCGCTACGGACCAGGCCGACCTGCGTGTCCGCGATCCAGCTGTAGCCCGCGGGGGTACGCACGGCTTGGGCCGGGAAAGCGCCACCCGGGGAATAAGCCCCATAACTGTTCACCTCGACCATGCTCGTATTGTAGACCTGCACGTTGTACTTGTGCGGCACCACCACGAACTGCCCGTCAGCGCTCACGTTGTAGTTGAGGTTGCGCCAGCCGAAGAGGTTGCTGAAGCGCTGCCAGCTGCCGTCGTAAATGAACAGGGTATCGCCTTCGTCAATGTTGGTGCGTTGGTTGGCGAGGAGCTTCCCCCCGAAGCTCACCACCGCACTGTACTTGCCATTGGGCTGCGGTATGTCCGTGCGCTTCTGCCAGTTGGTGAACGCGGCCAGGTTCGGCTCGTTGCGCCAAGCCGCGTAAAGACCAGCGTCGGTGGCGGCAAAAAGGCTGTCGTTGTGGAATGTGAGCCCGTTCACTTGCAACTGCGAGCCGCCCGGGCCGATGAGCCAGGTCTCGCGCACCTCCAACACGGCCAGGTCAACCACCACGATGCCGAACCCACAGCTCAGATAGGCCGTGGTACCGTCGAACAGGATGTTGTAGATGCCCTTGTCGCCGATGATGCTGCTGCGGCGGATGTCGCTCAGGTTGCTCCCTTTCCCGTTCCTGAGCACGTCCAGATTGCCGTTCTCGTAACCCACTACCAGGGCTTGAAGCGCACTGTTCCAGGCCATGGTGTTGATGTTCACGTCGCTCAGCACATTGGCCTTGGTGTACCGATCGATCTCGTTGGTGGCCGGATCGAAGCGGAAGATCGCGGCCTTCGTGGCGCAATAGGCCACGGAGCTTTCCGTGGTGGCCACCGCGATGGCCTTGTTGTACGGAAAGTGGTCGCGCCACTGACCGATGGCGGTCTGGGCGGACCCTTGGGCCGCCAGTGCGACGGCCAGAAGAGCAGGAAGCGTGCGAAGCAGGGACATGGCCATTGGGGGGTCGACGGACCTTGCGATAACGCACAAGCCGCCGGATCGTTGTCATGCGCAAGGTAGCGCGCGGCAAAGCTGTGACGGAAAGCCCAAGCATGCTTGGCCTGCTCAACCCCTCGACCAGCCGATGTTGGGGGGGCCGTCCGATCATCAGCTACCCCGGTCTTCGACCGTGAGAGGTCATTTCAAAGGGCTGTCCGGTTTCAAGCAAGCTTGGCTGACCAACCCCATGAAATGACCGATGCCCCGGAAGACCGGGGCATCAGCTGATCGAGGTCGCGTGCGGATTCGAACCGCAGTAGCAGCTTTTGCAGAGCTGTGCCTAGCCACTCGGCCACGCGACCGTCAAGTGGGCTGCGAAGATAGAAGGTCCACGCTTCCGCGCTGAAGCCGCCTCAACCTTCCAGTTGGTAGACGGCCTGGTCAACATCGCCTTGCACCGGTGGACGCTCCTTTACCAAGCGCACACGCCAATGGTAGGGCGCGTTCCATTCCGCCTTCAGTGCGTCCAGGATGCGACGGGCCACATGCTCGATCAACGCGCTGCGTTGGGCCATCTGCTCCTTTACGATCGCGGTCACCCGGCCGTAGTCCACCGTCACGGAAAGGTCGTCACTGTCCTCGGCGTGGGCGAAATCACCTTCCACATGCACATCCACCCGGTATTGCCCGCCGATGCGCGCCTCTTCCGCCAAGCAGCCGTGAAAGGCGAAGACCCGGATGCCGTTGACCTCGATCAGGCCCATGCGCGGCAATGGTCGAGCCCGGCCTTCAGGCGGGTGATCACCTCATCACGACCCAGGAGCGCGCTCACATCGAACATGCCCGGACCCTGCATCCGACCCGCTACGAACAGCCGGTACAGCGGCATCACTTGGCCGATCTTCAGGCCCTGCGCGCCGAGCACTTCGTTGAAGGTGCTCTCCAAGGCCGCTGGCGTCAACTCGGCCATTCCGACAAGCTTGCCGATGTAAGCCTCGATCGCCGGGGCGGCTTCCGCTTTCCAGCGCTTCTTCAGCTCGGCTTCCGCCTCCGCGTTGTCCTTCAGCGGTGATCCACTGGTGAACAGGTAAGTGCCCTCCAGCATGTCGTCCACGAAGGTGGCGCGCTCCTTCAGCAGCACGGCGGCCTGGGTGGCGCGCTCCACGGTGGTGTCGATGCCCTTGGTCTTGAGCTTCGCCTGCAACTGCGCGCCGAGCTGCGCATCTGGGTGCATGCGCAGGTACTGCTGGTTGAACCACTTGGTCTTTTCCGGATCGAAACGGGCGCCACCCTTGTGCACGCGTTCGAGGTCGAAGAACTGCACCATCTCGGCCAAGGTCATGATCTCTTGGTCGGTGCCGGGGTTCCAGCCCAACAGGGCCAGCATGTTCACGAAGGCCTCGGGGTAGTAGCCGCGCTCGCGGTAACCGCTGCTCTGCTCGCCGCTGGTGGGGTCCGTCCAGTTCAAGGGGAACACCGGGAAGCCCAAGCGATCGCCATCGCGCTTACTGAGCTTGCCGTTGCCATCGGGCTTCAGTATCAACGGCAGGTGTGCGAACTGCGGGCGCTCCCAACCAAAGGCCTCGTAAAGCAGCACATGCAAGGGGGCGCTCGGCAGCCACTCTTCCCCCCGGATCACATGGGTGATACGCATCAGGTGGTCGTCCACGATGTTGGCCAGGTGGTAAGTGGGCATGCCATCGCTCTTGAACAGCACCTTGTCGTCGATGTTGGCGCTGTGCACCACCACCCAACCCCGGATCAGGTCCTCGAAACGCACCTCCGCATGGCGGGGCACCTTCAGGCGGATCACATGCTCATCGCCGCGCGCCAGGCGCTCCTTCACCTCGTCGGCGCTGAGCGTAAGGCTGTTCTTCATGTGCTCGCGCGTTACCGCGTTGTAGGCAGGCGCGGCCACACCGGCGGCCTTCAGCCGTTCGCGCATGGCATCAAGCTCCTCGCTCGTGTCGAAGGCGTAGTAGGCCTTGTCGGCCGCGATCAACTGGTCGGCGTACTGGCGGTACAGGGCCTTGCGGTCGCTCTGACGGTAGGGGCCATCGGGGCCACCGACCCATGGGCTTTCGTCGGGCGTCAAGCCACACCAATCGAGGGCTTCACGGATGTATTCCTCGGCACCGGGCACGAAGCGCGCCTGGTCTGTATCCTCGATCCGCAGCAGGAACTGGCCGCCGTGCTTGCGGGCGAAGAGGTAGTTGTACAAGGCAGTGCGCACACCGCCCATGTGCAAGGGGCCGGTGGGGCTGGGGGCGAAACGGACGCGGACGGACATCGATGGTTATGTTGATCCCTTACCTGTACATACGCCAAGCATGGACGAAGGGGCTGCGAAGGTAGCCCGGGAGCAGGAACGCGTTGTGCGGCGGACCGCACGATGACGAAGCGGTTCCGCATGAAACGAAGGCGCCGAGCTTGCCTTGCTTGTTAGTTTTCCGCCATGCGCCCCCTCCTCTTCCTGCTCGGCATCCTGTTGCTCATCGTACCGGAGATCCTGCGTGTGTACTACATCATGCCCTTCCCCGGCAGCCAAGAGGATGTGGCCACGGACCTGCGGCAGGTGAACATCGCC
>JADZGG010000433.1 GCA_020854015.1 Flavobacteriales bacterium | reverse complement strand
TTGAACGAATTGGTGATCAGCTCGTTCATGATCAGCCCCAGCGGTACCATGGTGTTGAGGTCGAGCACCAGTCCGGGATCGATCGTGGTCCGGTAATGAATGGTGTCGCTGACGTTGTTCAGCATCACCAGTTCGGCGAATAGTTCCTTCAGGTATAAGGCCAGATCCACCTGCGCCAGATCCTCGCCCTTGTAGAGTTTTTCGTGGATCAGGGCCATGGAGGCCACACGGCTCTGGCTCTGGTCGAACACTTGTTGCAGCTGCTTGTCCTCGATGGTGCTGCTCTGCAGGCGCAGCAAGCTGGCCACGACCTGCAGGTTGTTCTTGACGCGGTGATGGATCTCCTTGATCAATACGTTGATCCGTACGTTCGCCTGTTCGAGCTTCTCCTTTTCGGCTTGGAGCTCCCGGTTCTGCTCAACGTCCCTGTGCTTGGCGGCCTTCAGGTTCTCCTTCATCCGGTCCAAACTCTGGCCCAGCACGTCAAGCTCGCCCCGGACGGGTACCGGGGTGTCGTAGTTGCCTTTGCCGATGGCATCCGCAGCGGCGGCCAAAGAGCGGATGTTGTCGATCATGTTGTTGAACGACTCAGCCATGGTGCCGATCTCATCGGTGCTGTTCACTGGAACATGAGCGCGTACATCGCCCAATGCGAGGGCAGCTGCAGCGCTGGTCACCTCGTTCACCGTGTTGCGCACCCCGCGCATGATCACAAAGGCCATGACGGTCACAGCGCCGACCACGCCGATGAGGGCGGCGAGGACCACGAACAGACGCACTTCAGCGTCCCGCTGGTTGGCCATGGTGGCCTCAATGATCCGTTCGATGGAGAAGGCCCCGATCCCCGTCAATTTCTCCAAGGCTCCGGAGCCGAGCTCCCACCAGGCGTCGGGCACCGTACGCAGGTCTGAAAGGGACCGTGTCTCTTGAGCCGTGCCGATCAGGGTCCGGAGGAAGTTGACATCAGGCCCTTGAAAGGAAGCTCTGTATTGAGCGATCACCTCGGCTGGTGCGTCCCGTTCAAAGAGCAGGGTGTTGGTCTCGTACTGTGCGATCTGTTCGTTCAATGTGCCCACGTCCGCACCACTGGCACGACCTAGAAGGAAGGCTCGTGTGTAGAGGGAGCGGATGTTCGCCAGTGCATCCTTCGCCGAGAGGAGGCTGATGTGCGAGTACATCCGGTCCTTGGTCTCGGGGTCCAGTGCGAGCTTGCCCACCTTGCTGAGGTCGGCGAGCATCCTGTTGCGGATCCGTCGGTAGGCCTGGTCGGCGTCCGCAGCGCCAATGCGCTTCTGGCCCACGCGCTGGCGCAGCACCTCGATCCCGGACACCACGCTCACCGGTTGGATCTCCTTGTCCAACAAAAGCTCCGGATCGTTCAGGGTCCTGATCGCCGCGTCCGTGTGCTCGTACTGGACCTGCAGACGAGGCTTGTTGTTCTCCAGCCCCAACAGATAGGCCAGGTTCAAGGCACTTTCGGACTGCAGTTCATTGAGCGCTTCACTGAGCAGTTTCACGTTGCGTGACTGCACATTGATGTAGCGCAGAACGTTGCGGCGTTTGATGCTCGAATCGACCTGCTTGCCAATGAGCAGCACAAGCCCAAGCACGGGGATGCCGAGGGTGATGAGGAATTTGGAGCGGACCGGAAGGTCGGCGAAGCGCCAGGCCATGGTCCACGAATGTAGGCAAGGCCGTTCGGAGCGCTGGCTACCTTTGGCGCCCTATAGAAAGCAAGCAGATGGACAACAGGCAGCGGACCGAGGAACTGGAGCGGCGAACGGCGCAGGCCTTGGAAGGCGGCGGCAAGGACCGTATTGACGCACAGCACAAGAAAGGCAAGCTTTCCGCCCGGGAACGTGTGGGCCTTTTGCTCGATGAAGGCAGCTTCCAGGAACTCGGCCAGCTGGTCACCCATCGGAGCACCAACTTCGGCCTGGAGAAGCAGATCTTTCTCGGTGATGGCGTGGTGACCGGTTACGGTACCATCGACGGTCGCTTGGTCTACGTGTTCTCACAGGACTTCACCGTGTTGGGCGGCTCACTGGCGGAAGCGCATGCGGAAAAGATCTGCCGCATCATGGACCTGGCCATGCAGAACGGGGCACCGGTCATCGGCATGAACGATAGCGGTGGCGCACGGATCCAGGAAGGAGTGGTGAGCCTCGGCGGCTACGCGGACATCTTTTACCGCAACGTGCGCAGCAGTGGCGTGGTGCCACAGATCAGCGCCATCCTTGGGCCTTGCGCGGGCGGTGCGGTCTATAGCCCCGCGCTCACCGATTTCGTGCTCATGGTGGAGAACACCAGCTACATGTTCGTCACCGGGCCCAATGTGGTGAAGACCGTGACCCACGAGGAAGTGACCGCCGAAGAGCTTGGTGGTGCCTCCACCCATGCTTCGAAGAGCGGTGTTGCCCACTTCACCGCACCGAACGAATTGGAGGCCATCCGCCATCTGCGCCGCCTCATATCCTTCGTGCCCAGCAATTGTGAAGAGGAGCCCCCCGCGGTACCCTATGCACCCAGCGATGAGCTTCGTCCGGAGCTGGACACCATCATGCCCGAGAATCCCAATCAGCCGTACGACATCCGGCAGGTGATGAACGCGGTGATCGACCCGGACAGCAGCATGGAAGTGCACGCCGACTACGCCCGCAACATGGTGATCGGCTTCGCGCGCATCGAAGGCCGCACCGTGGGCTGTGTGGCGAACCAACCCGCCGTGCTAGCAGGAGTGCTGGACATCGACGCCAGTGTCAAGGCCGCCCGCTTCGTAAGGTTCTGCGACGCCTTCAACATTCCGCTTGTCGTGTTCGTGGACGTGCCCGGCTTCCTGCCTGGAACGGACCAGGAGTGGCGTGGCATAATCGATCACGGGGCCAAGCTGCTTTATGCCTTCAGCGAGGCCACTGTGCCGCGCATCACGATCATCACCCGCAAGGCCTACGGAGGTGCTTACGACGTGATGAACAGCAAGCACATCGGTTGTGACATGAACTTCGCCTGGCCCAGCGCTGAGATCGCGGTGATGGGCGCGAAGGGAGCTGCCGAGATCATCTTCAAGGGCGAGATCGCCAAAGCCGCCGACCCCCAGGCCAAGTGGCAGGAGAAGGAGGCTGACTACAAGGAGCAGTTCGCCAATCCTTACGAGGCTGCAGCACGTGGTTACATCGATGAAGTGATCCGTCCATCGGAGACCCGCTTGAAGGTGATCCATGCCCTGCGTATGCTGCGCAACAAGGTGGAGAAGCTGCCCCGGAAGAAGCATGGCAATATCCCCTTGTAGCCTTGCCGATCGTCACGTTCTGAACGGTCGGCTTCCTGTACTTTGCCGACCTCCATGCGTCCTTGTCTCTTTCTCTCGGTCCTCCTGCTAAGCATTGTCAGTGCGCATGCACAGAACGATGGGCTGACCGCGTCACAGGTCCTTGACCTGCCTGATGACACGGGCAAAGTGCTCCGGCTGTCGGATCAGTGCTTCGCCTATCGAAGGGTCGACCAGGATTCAGCGCTCTTATTCGGCCATAAAGCCGTAGCGCTCGCTCAACAGCTGAGGTACAAGAAGGGGGAGGCGCAAGCCTGCAACGACCTCGCTATCATCCACATGGATCGAAGTGAGTACGGTGCGGCGGACAGCCTATTGCGAAGTGCCTTGCTGATCCGTAACGTGTTGAAGGACTCCGCAGGTATCGGAGCCATCCACAATAAGCTGGGGAACGTGTTCCAATCACAGTTCCGCCTGGAAGAAGCGTTGGAAGAGAACTTCAAGGCGCTGCGCATTTTCGAGCGGATCGGCCCTCCTGCCAAGCAAGCGTTGATCCTCAACAACATCGCCATCCTGCAATTCAACCTGCGGCGGTACACGGATGCGTTGGCCACCCATACCGCCGCTGCGGTGATACGTGAGCGCATCGGTGATGGGCAGGGCCTGGCCGAATCAAAAGGGAACATGGCGAACGTGCAAGTGGTGTTGGGCGACACCGCTTCCGCATTGCGCTTGTTCCAGGAGGCGAGCACCTATTTCCGTGAGCACGGGTTGGCACGGGAGCTGGCCATCCAGTTGCACAACGAGGCGGGTGTGCTGATGGCAAGGAACGAAGTGCGGCAGGCGATGCCCATGTACCACGAAGCTCTGAGCATTCGCGAACAGGCAGGTGAGAAGAAGGCGATCGCGTCCTCGCTTACGGGCCTGGGGAGTGCGTATTTGAGGCTTGGGAACACCACCGAAGCACGACGCTTGTTCCACCGTGCCTTGCACCTGGGCCGTGAAGTGGGCGCGCGGAGCGAGATGATGCAGGCCTTGCAGGACCTGGCCATGGTGCATGCGAAGCTCAATGATGGCGATAGCACCTATTGGTACTACGAGCGCTATTCCACCATCCGGGATTCCGTCTTCAACGCTGATCTGAACGGGCGCCTGGCCGATATGGAGACACGCTACGGGACCGAACGCAAGGAGCGTGAGATCCAGCGCCAGCGTGCGGACATCACGGCGAAGAGCCTGGAGCTTGCCGAGCTCGACCGCCGGGCGGAGCGTCGTCGTTTCTGGTTGGCGATCGCGCTTGGCGGCATCGGTGTGGTGCTCCTTGCCGCGCTGCTCGTTCTCCAGGTGCAACGCAGACGGGCCCGTGAAGCGCGCGACAGTGCCCTGCTGACCGAACGGGAGCGAGGAATGAAGGCCTTGATGGAAGCCACGGAAGCGGAACGCGGGCGCATCGCGCGCGAACTGCACGACGGTATCGGGCAGCAGCTCACCGGTTTGAAGTTCAGGATCGAGGACATCGCGTCACGCCTTTCCGCTGCTGCGTCGGATGAATCGGCCCGTATGAAGGAAGTCTTGTCCATCGCTGATGATGCGGGACATGATGTGCGGGAGATCGCTCACAGTATGATGCCCCGCGCCTTGGGCACCTTGGGTCTTGCGCCGGCCATCCACGACATGTTGCAGAAGGCTTTCGGAGCCGGTCCGGTGAAGTGCACGCTCGAACACCATGGCATGGAAACACGCGTGGACCCGTCGGTGGAGGTCGGCATCTACCGCATTGCCCAGGAGCTGGTGGGTAACATCCTCAAGCATGCCAAGGCACGTGAGGTGAGCGTTCAGCTTCTCCGCAACAAGGGCCATGTGGTCATGATCGTGGAAGATGACGGTGTCGGCTTCGATACCCAGGATGTATCGGATCATGCATCGGGAATGGGTCTCAGCGGCATGCAGGACCGAGCCCGGGTGCTGCATGGCACACTACAGATCGAAAGCGCGCCGGGTCGCGGGACCATCACCACCTTGCGGATGCCGGTGAAAGGAACACCTTTGCCAACATGAGCGGCCAGACCATTCGCATCGCCTTATGCGATGACCACCGCATCGTGACGGAGGGTATGAAGGAGTTGCTTTCCGGGAGTGTCGACCTTGCCTGCGTAGGCATTGCGCAGAGCGGGATCGAAGCGCAGTACCTCCTCGAACACCTCAAGGTGGATGTGCTGCTCACGGATCTGGATATGCCAGGTATGGACGGAGCACAGCTTACCAGCTGGGTGAAGAACAACCGGCCTGAGGTGAAGGTCATCGTGTTGAGCATGCACGAAGAAGCATCCATCGTTAAGCGACTGATGGAGCTTGGTGCGAGCGGTTACCTGGTGAAGAGCGCGGGCAAGGAAGAGGTATTGCTGGCCATACGGAACGTTCACGGCGGGCAGCGTCATTTCAGCAGCGGTCTGCTCGAGTCGATCATGAAGGAAAGCTCCGTTGCTGCGAATGGCGTTGGTCGTTTGCACGAGCTGAGCGAACGGGAGGTCGAAGTGCTGTCAGCCCTGGCCGAGGGCTTGGGGAACAAGGAGATCGGCGAGAAGCTGTTCATCAGCCCGCGCACCGTGGACACGCACCGCACCAACCTGATGCGGAAGCTGAATGTGCACAACGTGGCCGGCCTGGTGCGGATCGCTATCGCTGAGGGCCTGGTGAAGTGAAGGTCAGATGATGCCGGCCACCAACATGCTTGCAATGCCGATCATGAGACCTCCGACAGTGAGCTGTACGGTCCGGTAGGTGATCTTCGGGATCAACTGTTTCCCCCACCAAGCACCGAGGAACGCTGCAAGGACGCAAGCCACCAAAAGGAGCCATTCTCGTTCCAATTGCCCGGCGCCTAAATGTCGCAGATAGAGCGGGATGCGCGTGAGATCCACGAGCATGGCGACGGCGACACCGGTGGCGATGTAGGCTTCCTTCCGCATCCCGCTCCGCAGCAGGAACATGCTACGTAGCGCGCCCTGATGCCCGCTCAACCCACCGAAGAATCCACTGACAAGACCGCCAGCGAACAGGTGCCTTCCATTGAAGGAGAAGCCGCTGATCCGGGGTGATAGCTCCGTGATGGCGAACAAGACCATGAGCGCTGCAAGGGCAATGGCCAAGGGGCCGACCGCCACACGGATTCCCATATACAGTGGTGTCAGGTCACCAAGCTGGTCAAGCACCAAAGCACCGACCAAAGCCCCCAATATGGATGGGATACCGAAGCGGAGCATCATGGTCACATCCACCTCGTGCCAGAGCATGGAGGTCTTGAAGGCGTTGTTCAGCAGGTGCACTACGGCGGTCAAGCCCACGGCCACGGGTAGCGGGAAGAACAGCGCGAGAACCGGTAACAGCAAGGTGCCGAGCCCGAACCCGCTGATGAGCGTCAGCAGCGATGCGCAGAAGGCGGCGAGGACGATGAGCAATTGCACGTTGATCGTGAAGGAATGTGAACGATCCGGGTCCGAAGGGCGCTCTGAGCGCTGAGGCCACTAATTTCGGGCTTCCCATAACAAAGCCCCATGTTGACCAAGATCGCACTCTTCGCCTCCATCGCCGCCATCGGATTGGCGGCCCATGATGAACTACCTGATCTCCGCATCGGCGACCCGATGCCCAAGGCGGACGCCCGCATGATGGATGTTTCCGGTAAGGAGATGTCCCTGAAGGACGTGACCAAGAAGAACGGCGTGCTGGTGATCTTCAGCTGCAACACTTGTCCCTTCGTCATCGGCAGCGATGGCAGTGAAGGGTGGGAGGGGCGCTATCCGGCGTTGGGTGAGTTCTGCCGCAAGAACGAGATCGGCTTTGTGCTCGTGAACAGCAACGAGGCGAAGCGTGAGGCCGGCGATGGCCTTGCGGACATGCAGAAACACTACAAGGAGAAGCAATACAACAACTACTACATGCTCGACGCTGGAAGTGCCGTGGCCGACGCCTTCGGTGCACGCACGACGCCCCATGTGTTCCTCTTCAACGGTGAACAGCGCTTGGCCTATCGCGGTGCCATCGATGACAATGTGGACAGTGCGAAGGATGTGAAGGAGCACTATCTGGAGAACGCGATCAAGGCAATGACCTCTGGCGCGAACATCGACCCCTCGATCACACGCAACCTGGGTTGCAGCATCAAACGCGTACAGCACACGCACTGATCGATCACCCTTTCTTTCATGTGCACCGCCGCAGCGCCTACGGGTACTGCGGCGTTGTTCATTTGTTGGAAACTTGGCCCCACGCGCTGGCGCTGTGCTGCTTCCTTTGCACCAAAGGCACGAGCGCATGAACGTATTACTGATCGGCAGTGGTGGCCGCGAGCATGCCATGGCGTGGAAGCTGGCGCAGAGCTCTCTCCTGGATGAGCTCTATGTCTCTCCTGGAAATCCAGGCATGACCCGACATGGACGGTCGGTCGATCTGGACCTGAAGGACCAGAAGGCCATGCGCAATTTCATTTTGGAGAAGCGTATCCGCATCGTGGTGGTCGGTCCCGAGGGTCCGTTGGTGGATGGGCTGCACGATCGCATTGCGGATGATCCAGAGTTGGTCGGTAAGGTGACGGTGATCGGTCCCCGACAGAAAGGAGCGCAGCTCGAAGGCAGCAAGGAGTTCGCCAAGGAGTTCATGTTCCGGCACAACATCCCCACGGCGGCGTTCCGGTCGTTCAGCAAAGGGCAACTGAAAGAGGCCGTCGAGCACCTCGACAAGATGACACCCCCTTACGTGATCAAGGCGGACGGTCTGGCCGCGGGCAAAGGTGTGGTGATCACATCGGATCGGAAGGAAGCCGCACAGGTGCTGAAGGGCATGTTGGAATCCGGCAAGTTCGGAGCCGCCGGTGAGCGTGTGGTGCTCGAACAATTCCTCAGTGGTGTCGAGGTCTCGGCTTTCCTCATCACTGATGGGGATGCTTTCAAGATGCTTC
>JADZGG010000432.1 GCA_020854015.1 Flavobacteriales bacterium | reverse complement strand
GGTCCATGGACCGGTAGCGATCCGCGAGCTCTGCCGTCCTCGCTCGCTGATCAGCAACGGTGAGGACCTTGAGAACCGTCTCCAAAGCATGATCGATGTCGGTGCCTTCCGGATCGAACAAGGCGCCTCCGAAGCGTTCCCTCTCAATAATGGCACTGTCGTCCCCAACCCCTCTGGTGAGCACCACAGGAAGCCCGTTCGCCCAGTATTCACCGATCTTCATCGGGCTGATACAGGCGCTGCTGGGTGTTCCCCGATACGGTGCATAGGCCACGTCGGCCGCCGAGAGCCAGCGGGGCACCTCGGCATGCGCGGCAAAGCCCACATGGACGCGTGAGGTGTCCGCACCAACGGAGCGCATGCCCTCCAGTACCAGTTCCGGTGGTTCAGGGGTGCGCACCACGAACCGTGCCTCTGGACCCGCCAGCTCCAGGAAGCGCGCGAACGCAACGAAGCTCTTCGCCCGGTGGTACAGCCCTCCGAACTTCCCGAGGTAAATGCCGACAGGACCAGAGCTCGCACCTATGAGCGCGCGCACTTCCGCTCGTGCCCGCAGATCGAAACGCATGCGCACCGCATCCACCGGACATGGCGCCACCAAGATCCGCTCGGCCGGCACGCCCTTGGCCGATAGGATGCGGCGGTAGTTGTGCGACACCGTGACCAATCGCAGGGCCGAACGGCACTGAAGGCGGATCAATGCGCTCAGCCCCAGATACATTGGTCCGTTCTTACGCCATTCGCCCACATCCACCATGTAATCGGCATGTGGTTCCACATAATCCACAGCGTAGGGCACCCCAGTGGAACGGGCCGCGAAATGTGCCATGCCACCGGCTACAACGCCCCGCGCCATCAGTAACGCGGGACGCTCGGAACGCAACAGAGCCACCAGATCGCGATGTACATGCTTCAGGTCCAGAGCACGTGCTATGGCCTTGGGGCCTGTCTGTCGAGCACTCCATTGAATGTGGACACAACCCGGAATGTTGAACGCAGGCGGGACCTGTGCGGTGCGCTCCACCGTACAGAGCACGATGCGTGTGGCCATGCCCTGCTCAATGAGCATCCGCAATGTGGGTAGAACCGTGGAGACCGTGAGCGGTTCATCCGAACCCCAATAGCTCAGGAACACGATGGTCCGGCCTGTTGCTCGTCCGCTCATCGACGACCTTTCTTCTTTTCCACTTCGAGCCACTTCACTCGTTGCGCCGCCTGAGAGTCCGGTTCGCCATTGCGGTAGTCATCAAAACTGAACTTCAACCCATGCCGCATGCGCACTTCACGTTGCATCATCAAAAAACGAACGATGTACAGCCCGCTGACGAACATGGGCAGCAAGGGGATCTTGAAGCGCACAAGAGCCCCGAAGTTGGGCGTCGTGATGCCCGTAAGAAAGCCGAACACGATGGTGAACGACATGCAGGTCAACACCAACGGATTCTTCATGATCGCCGTGGTGAACATCGTCAGTCGCGTGATCCAGAGGATCCGAAGGAACAAGATCAGGAGCCATAGGTTCTCCAGTCCCGACATGAGCATGGTGAAGTTGTGGCATTCGTAGAAGTAGGGGCGAAAGAGCGTGGCGTTCAGTGCGATCGGCGCCTTGGAAAGTACGCTGGCCCAGGAAGCGTTGATCTCACCGACATCGAAAAAGTTGTGGCCGTACTCGTCCGAACGTTTGAGGTCGTTCTGGGTAAGCACGACGGTATGGAGCGCCTTGTCCAGCGAGAACTTCCCCAACTCATCTCCGAGCGAGCCCAATACGGCGAGCGAGATCGCGATCAGCACGAAAAAGCCGAACGGGAGCAGGATATACTTGACCAGCGCGTTCTTGATGGAAGCCAGACGCTTGTACATGATCCACACCAGGGCCGTGGGAAAGATGGCCATGAAGATGTATGGCTTGATCGTGATCAGGACGAAACTGCTCAACGCGAGGGCTGTGACCGCTGAGACCTGATCCTCCTTGACGAAGAAGATCCTATCCACTGCATAAACGAACCAGCAGAACGCCGAGAATGTGAACGAGTCCTTCAGGATCGCGGAACCCCAAAGAATGCAGGAAGGCATGAAGAGCACCGCGATCGCCAGCTCCATGTGGAGACTCGGGAAATATCGGTGCAACGTGACGTAAAGGCGCCAAACCCCAGCATAGGTGAGCCCGGCCACCATTACCGTGGTGATCAGGTAGCTGTTGAAGGACAGTATCGTGATAGGGCTCACCAAGCGCACCACCATCCATTGGCGGGGGTCCGTGAGCACATATACATAAGGCCAACCGGTGCCTTCATTGAAGTACTGCCTCACCTCCACGGAACTGGGACCAAAGAGCACCCTGAAGAAGTCGGGCGGGCTCTGGACTGCAAGCTTGCTCATTGAAAGCGAGCAGCTGAAGTAGCCCATCGTATCCCCTCCTCCGTAGTAGTAGAAATAGATGAGACTGAAGGCCACCCCCCCGATCAACTTGGCATAGAGCCCCCAGAGCAGATAGCGGTACTCCGGCCGCTTCTTCACCATCAGGTTCTTGCGCCGTGCGAAGTACAGGTAGATCACGACCAGATAGAAAAAGAGCATCGCGTACTCCCAGTACTCGATGAACAGCCAGCCGTGGTACTCCAGATACATGTCGCTCG
>JADZGG010000431.1 GCA_020854015.1 Flavobacteriales bacterium | reverse complement strand
TCTGCGCCGCGTCGATGGGTTGGATGGTGCCGGCGTTGTTCACTCCATCGGTCAGCAGGATCACCACTTTGCTCTTGCCGTCGCTGTCACGTAAGCGGTTGATCGCTGTCGCAAGTCCCGTGCCCACTGCCGTACCTCCAGTGATCAGTCCGCTCTTGGCCTGGAGGAAAAGGTTCTGCAGCACCTTGTGGTCCGTGGTGAGCGGGCACTGCGTGAAGGCTTCTCCCTCATAGACCACCAGGCCGATCCGATCGTCCGGGCGGTCGTCGATGAAACGCATGGCCACGTTCCGCGCTGCTGTGAGCCGGTCCGGCTTGAAGTCCTTCGCCAGCATGCTCGCGCTGAAGTCCATCGCGATGATGATGTCGATGCCTTCCTTGGTCACATCCTGCCACTTGTCCTTGCTCTGCGGACGGGCCAGGGCAGCGAGCAGTATGCCGAGCCCGAGCAGACCTGTGGCGAAGGGCAGGTGACGCAAACGGGCCAGCAGATCCACAGGACCTTTGCTCAGCACGGAAAGCGTCGGCAGTTTCACTTCACCACCGCGCCTCCGGATGCGCCAGAGGTAGAGCGCGGCGATGAGCGGAAGCAGCAACAGGGACCACAGCGCCTTCGGGAATTCCAGCTCGTAGCCTCTCCACAGCGCGAAGGCTGTCGCCGCCACACCCGCCAGGGCCAGCACGATCAATACCGATGCCGAGGCGCGGTCACGCATGGAGCAACGGCTCGGTGGTGTTGTGGATGAAGCGCACGGCGCTGGCCATGAGCTGTTCGTTCTCCGCAGGCAGCGCGGTGTACTTGGCGAACTTCACCATGTCCGCCATGCGCAGAAGATTGCCGAGGAGCTCGCGTGATTCCCCGCCCATGGCGCTCAAGCGGAGCTCGGCCATCAGGTCGTCCGTGGTGCGTTCCAAGGCAGGCACGCCGTAGCGTTCCTCCACATAGGCGCGCAGCAGGTCGGTCACTTCGCTCTGGTATTGTTTCACCTGACCTTGTTGCCAGAGTTTCTTCCGGTCGATCTCGGCCAGAGCATCAAGCATGCGCTCGTGCAAGGGCTTGGGTGGAGCCACCACCACCACGGTCTTTCGAGGCTTGCGAAGGAAGAACACGAGCAGAAGGATGGCGACCAGTACACCGACACCACCTGCGAACCAGCCCCAATGCTCCCGCAGCCAGTCGGTCCAGCTGAAGGGGAGCTCGTAGATCTCCTTGATGTCGCGGAAGGCCTGCGTGGTGTCCACGTCCACGGTTTCGACGCCCAGCAGCAGTGCCTTGGTCTCCACCGTATCGCCGTTCACTACGAAACGGAAGGGCGGAATGGCCCAGTAGCCGCTGTCGAAGCTGGTGATCCGGAGTTGGCGCAGTTGCTGGAAGCGGTAGGGGTCATTGCTGTTCACTACCGAGTCGACGCCACTATCCTCCAGCACTTCGATGTGCGAAGTGATCGTGTCGCCCATGATCACCGGCCAGACGATGTGCACCTGTTCACCCTTGTCCACGCGGTAGTTCACGCTCAGCTTCAAGCGCGTCTGCTCGCCGATGCGAATGGCCTGGGTGTCCAGTTCGGCCACGGGAGCGAGGTCCTGGGCGGATAGACCCAAGGGCAGGAGCAGGAGCAATGACAGGAGCTTCCGCATGGTCAATCGCGTCGACGGAAGAGGTTCATGAGGGGGCGCACGAAGCCTTCCCGTGTGCCGATCACCGCACTGTCCACACCGGCGCGACGCAGGATGTCGCGCGTGCGGGCCTGGTGCTTCAGTGCCTCGGCACGGTAAAAGGCGCGAATGCGCTTGTTTCCCGTGTCAACCCAGCGGGTGTCACCGGTCTCCGGATCGGTGAACTGAACAAGACCCACGTTCGGTAGTTCCTGTTCGCGTGGATCGCTGGTGCGGAGGACGACCAGGTCGTGCTTGCGATTGGCGATCTTCAGCGCGTCATCGTAACCCTGATCCATCAGGTCGCTGATCAGGAAGGCGATGCTGC
Source organism: Flavobacteriales bacterium (assembly GCA_020854015.1). Taxonomy (GTDB): domain Bacteria; phylum Bacteroidota; class Bacteroidia; order Flavobacteriales_F; family PHOS-HE28; genus PHOS-HE28. The sequence continues at coordinate 2,445 of JADZGG010000431.1, read as the reverse complement.
GCTTCTTGATCACGTTGTTCAGGAACTTGAGCGAGCCGGCCACGTCAGTGCCCTTGTGCTGAGGCTTGAACTCGATCAGCTCACGGATGATACGGAGGGTGTGACTGCGGCCCTTCTTCGGCGGGATGAACTTCTCCACGCGGTCAGTGAAGAGGATGAGGCCGGTCTTGTCGTTGTTCTGGATCGCACTGAAAGCGATGGTGGCGCAGACCTCGGTGATCAGATCGCGCTTCAGTTGATTCTCGCTCGCGAACTCGCCGCTGCCGCTCAGGTCGGCGATCAGCATCACGGTGAGCTCGCGTTCCTCTTCGAACACCTTCACGAAGGGATGCCCGAAACGCGCCGTCACGTTCCAGTCCACGGTGCGTACCTCGTCGCCATGGCTGTATTCCCGCACCTCGCTGAAGGTCATGCCCCGCCCTTTGAAGGCACTGTGGTACTCGCCGCTGAAGATGTGGTCGCTCAGACCGCGCGTTTTCAGCTCGATCAGCCGCACCTTCTTGAGGAGCTCCTTGGTATGTTGGGCGGTTTCCATGGTTGGGGTTCAGGGGCGGTTCACGAGCAGGGGCAAATCGCATCCTGCACCTGGTCCTGCTCCTGATCGCTCAGGGCACTTCCACTGTGTTGAGCACCTTGGCGATGATGTCGTTCACAGGAATGTTCTCGGCTTCGGCCTCATAAGTAAGCCCGATGCGGTGGCGCAGGATGTCAGGTGTCACGGCACGCACATCCTCGGGGATCACATAACCACGGCGCTTGATGAAGGCGTATGCTTTGGCGGCTAGTGCCATGTTGATGCTGGCGCGGGGGCTTCCTCCGAAACCGATCAAGGAGGTGAGCTCGTTGAGCTTGTATTGCTCGGGCTTGCGCGTGGCGTGCACGATGTCCACGATGTACTGCTCGATCTTCTCGTCCATGTACACCTCGCGAACAAGCTTGCGCGCCGCCATGATGTCGTTGGGGTGCACCACGGTCTGCGTTTCGGACTGTCCACCGGGGCGAACGTTCTGGCGAATGATGAGCTTCTCCTCCTCCTTGCGTGGGTAGTCGAGCACCACTTTCAGCATGAAGCGGTCGGTCTGGGCCTCGGGAAGGGGATAGGTGCCTTCCTGCTCGATCGGGTTCATGGTGGCCAGCACCAGAAAGGGCTCGGGCAACTTGAAGGTGTTGGAGCCGATGGTGACCTGCCGTTCCTGCATGGCTTCGAGCAGCGCGCTCTGCACTTTCGCCGGTGCCCGGTTGATCTCGTCGGCGAGGATGAAGTTGCTGAACAGCGGTCCTTTCTTCACGGTGAACTCCTCGCTCCGCTGGCTGTAGATCATGGTGCCGATAAGGTCGGCCGGAAGCAGGTCGGGCGTGAACTGGATGCGGCTGAAGCCCACGTCCACGGTCTTGGAGAGGGCCTTGATGGCGAGGGTCTTCGCCAGTCCGGGCATGCCTTCCAGAAGAATGTGACCGTCGGCGAGAAGGGCCACGAGCAGCTTCTGCACCATGTCCTTCTGACCCACGATCACCTTCTCCATTTCGCGCTCGATCAGGTCGACGAAAGCGCTTGCACCTTGAATGCGTTCATTGAGGGCGCGGATGCTATCGGAGGTCACGCCTGCTGGGCCTCCTGTCGTTGGTGTTTCCATGGTCGTTCAATGCTGGGCCTTAGCCGCTGCGAATGTGGAACGCAAAATTGACCGCCAAGGCACGCTGGCCAAGGAGTTTTCCAGTTAAAGAGTGTTAACCGTTCGACCCCGACGATCACTGGCGGGCGTTCCACGAACACAACAGGTCCGAAGCTACCTTCGATCGCATGACCAAGCCTGCAGACCCCCTGACATTGACCGAGGCCATCGGCCACGTCCGCACCTTCCACGATGCCTTCGGGATCCCCAACGCCCAAGCGCCTGTGGGCGACATCGGCGATCGCGATGCCCTGCTTCGCTACAAGCTGATCCGCGAGGAGAACGAGGAGTACCTCGATGCGGCGCTGCGTGGAGACCTGGTGGAGGTGGCCGATGCGTTGGGCGACATCCTCTACATTCTGTGCGGCACCCTTCTGAAGCATGGCCTGGAACACAAGATCGACGAGGTGTTCCGCGAGATCCAGCGCAGCAACATGAGCAAGCTGGACGCCCAGGGCAGGCCGATCTACCGCGAGGATGGGAAGGTGCTGAAGAGCGAGCTGTACTTCCGGCCGGACATTGCCAGCATTCTGGAAGGCGCATGAAACTGCCCGAGATGCTCTCTAATGCCCGTACCTCAGGGCTGAGCCGCGCATGGCTCAACTTCATCCTTCCCTGGATGATCCCCTTCAACCGCCCGCATGGCTTCAAGGTGGTGCCGCTTCCGGAAGGTGGCATCAGCGTGTACATTCCATACTGGCGGATCAACCGAAATCATATCAAAGGCATCCATGCCTGCGCAATGGCGACTGCCGCCGAGATGTGCAGCGGG
>JADZGG010000430.1 GCA_020854015.1 Flavobacteriales bacterium | reverse complement strand
GTTTAGAGTTCCACCAACTCGTATTCGCTATCGATGGCGGGACTCATGGAGCGGCAAAGTAGGGAACCGGACCTCAAGGATCACGCTCACAGACCAAGCAAGCGCGCCAACGTCCTCTTGAAGCGGGTGTGCGCGATGGGGTCCAAGCGCCCACGCACCTTGGTGACGCGCGCCATGTCGATGCTGCGCAATTGATGGCATTGGCCGAAGCACCGCGCCGTGAGCCCATTACCCCGGTCGGGCTCCAATTCCACGTTCGTGTAGCTCATGGTCTTCGGCCTGCCTTTGCTAATGGGTACGATCATCAACAAGCCGAGAGATGGCATCGGTGCCAACACCAAGCAGGGGCGATGTTTCTGGATCTCGCGACCCACCGTGGCCGGGGGCAAGCCCAGGTCGGCATCCACCACGGTGCCGGGCTGCAAGGCGCTCCACGGTACGCTCATGCCCAAGCTTTGAACCAGTCGCCGATGCCCAGTTCGGCCAGCTCCTTCTGTTCTTTGATGTAGGCTGCGGACACCGGTTCCGCTGCAAGGAAGACCGGCTCTGGTCGAGTGCTGCGTGTAAGGCCCATCAGGCTGGCGCAAGCGCCAAAGTCCTGCGCGGCGCGTACCAGCATGCTGTTCAGCGCGTAGAGCCGCTTGGGACCTATAGCCACTTCCTCGTTCAGCACCGCATCGGCCATCAGCAGCGCCAGTTCCATGCGCAGAGAGGCGAGCAGCCAAGTGGTGAGCACCTCTGCAGCCTGCGGGTTGGGTACCAAGGCCGGCACAAGCGCAACGAGCTCCGTAAAGCGGTGGTCACGTAAGGGGGCGAAGGTGGCCACGGTGTCAGTGTTCAGGGCAATGCCTTGGCTCTTCAAAGAGCGCAGCAGGTCGCGCTGCACATCTACCGCGAATTCCATGTTCCAGACCATCAGTTCCATGGCCTGCCCCTGCGCCTTTTCCTTCCATCCCTTGGCCACTTGGTCCAATGCGACCATCAGATCCAGGTCATTGGTAGTGGCCAAGTGCTGTAGCGCCCGCAAGCGCAAGGCAAAGAGCTCATCATGCAAGCCGTCGGTGGCTTTCACCAGCTCGACCCGGCTCTTCAGTAGGGTGTTCAAACGCTGCACAAAGGCATGCACCGCCCGCTTCACCGGGTCATTGCCCGGCGCAGCCGCCCAATGCTTCAAGGGCAGGCAAACATTCTCTATGCTGGGCGCGGCGGCGAACATGCTTCAAAGCTACGGTGGCAGGGACTATATGTGTGCGAGTTCCTCCATGGAAAGCGGGCAGTTGCACCACCGCTTGGGCCAAGGTGCCCCGGTGGCAGCATTGCTGCTCATGCTCAAAGCACATGATGGCCACGCGACCTTGCTCGGCCACTAATTGCGCGATATGCTCCTGCGCTTCTTGCGTGGTCGATAGGGTGCGCTTCGCATAGCGCGCAAAGAGCGCATCGCGGTCGGCCTGTGTGTTCAGTTCCCTCCGCTCATCACTGGCAATGCCCAGTTCGGGCAGATGCTCGTACTGAATACCCACACCCTCGCAAGCATGTTGCAGTTGCTTTTTGCTGAAGCCGTACTTCATACTGTACGCGTTGCGGCGTACATCGCAGAGTACGGCCACGCGGGCCTTGATCAACTTGTTCAGGAAGGCATCGAGGTCCAGCCCTTCGTATCCGATCGTGTAGAGACCTTCGGGGGCATCGGTCGGTAAAGCATGGGCCACGGCACTGCGTTGCTCGGTGTTCAGGAGGCGCTCCGCCATAGCACTGCGCAGTGCGGTGTACGGGAAACGGATGTAGGTCTCGCGCACCAAGGCATCGCGGCCCAATTCGCCATATTGCTCCAGAACCATTTGCAACAGCGCCCGGTCATTGGGCTTCAAAGCGGCGGCGTGGTCCTCGGTGTCCAGCAGCTCCCATTCCTTTTCGTGGTTGGCCATCAGGCCGCGTGTGGTCAAGGCCACCAGATCAGCGTTGGCCTGGAAACTGAAGGCCCCGTAGCGGTATGGAACAAAGTGGTAGGCCGCCTCGCCACGCTTCGCCATGTACAGCAACAACAGCTTGTGCAGCCGGATCTTCTCCGCACGACCACCCAAGGCTTGCAGCAAACCACGATAGGGTCTCTCGAAGAGGACCCTGTCGTTCGTAGTCGAAAGCGCAGGGTCCCGTCGTGCCTCAGGAGACCCTGCGGTGGTTTAAACTGGGACCTCAGCGCCTCCCGCGCCACCGCCATTGCACGGGTGCTGCAGAACGACTACAACGTGGCACCCTCGCGGATCACTGCAGGTGCGCGTAGCGAGTATGTGCCCTTGGCCGACAATGACACCGCCGAAGGCCGCAGCACCAACCGCCGCATACGCATCGTTATCCTGCCCAAGCTGGATCAATTCTATGAAATGATCGAACAGGGCATGAAACAGGCGAGCGGGGAGTAGGACCTCGGTGGTGTAGAGACCGGCGCGTTTCCATTTGGCAGGCGCCGTTCTTGTGTGGACGAATCTGTTTAGGTCGACGCCTCACACACTTCCATTCTGGCTCTACAAGTGCATTCATCCATACGCTCGTCGGAAAAGAGAAAGCGATATTCGCCGCACCAAGAACAGAACATGACCCATTCCTCCCTCCGCTTTTCGACCCTTGGTCTTCCACTTCTTCTCCTTACTGCGTGTGGCGATGAAGCGGCAACCGGGACCGCAGAAGGACCCAAAGCCCCGGTGGCCAAAGTGGTACCCCATGCCATGACCGAACATGGGCAAGTGCGCCACGACGACTATTTCTGGATGCGCTTGAGCGATGCGCAGAAGGAGGCGGAGACACCGGATGCACAGACCCAGGACGTCCTGGACTACCTGAACGCGGAGAACGACTACAGGAAAGCGATCCTCGCACACACCGACACGCTCCAGAAGGAGTTGTTCGACGAGATGGTCGGTCGCATCAAGCAGGACGATAGTTCGGTGCCGTTCAAATACCACGGCTACTTGTACTACTCGCGCTTCGAAATAGGGCAGGACTACGAACTGCAATGCCGGAAGAAAGGCGATGCCAACGGCAAGGAAGAGATCATGTTGAACGTCCCTGAGCTGGCCGAGGGCCATGCCTACTACCAAGTCGGAGGCGCTGAAGTGAGTCCGAACAACAACCTGCTCGCCTATGCCGTGGATACGGTGAGCCGAAGGATCTACACCGTGTTCTTCAAGGACCTTGGCACCGGGGAAATGCTGGCGGACAAGCTGGAGAATGTGGATGGTGGCGTGACCTGGGCGAACGACAACAAGACCGTTTTCTACACGGTGCAGGAGCCCACCACCCTGCGGTCCTACCGCATCTACAAGCATACCATGGGCACCCCACAAAGCGCCGATGCCTTGGTGTACGAAGAGGCCGACGACATGTTCAATACGTACGTGGGCAAGACGAAGTCCGAGAAGTACATCGTGATCGGTTCCAGCGAAACGCTCACGACGGAATACCGTGTGCTGGATGCCAATGACCCGAACGGCAGCTTCCGTGTGATCCAGCCGCGCATCGTTGGTCTGGAATATGGCCTGGACCATTTCGGCGACCACTTCTACATCAACACCAACCTGGACGCACCGAACTACCGCCTGATGCGAACGCCGGTGAATGCCACAACGAAAGAGAACTGGACCGAGGTGATCTCGCACCGCACGGACGTGTTCCTCGGCGGCATCGAGATCTTCAAGGATTTCCTGGTGTTGAGCGAGCGTAAGAACGGGCTGCTTCAGATCCGCATAAAGCGCTGGGACAACAGTTCCGATGAGTACATGAGCTTCCAGGATCCCGCCTACGCCGCCTACGTCAGCAACAATCCCGAATTCGATACGGATGTGCTGCGCTACTACTACACCAGCATGACCACGCCCGGCACGCAGTACGACTACGACATGGACACCAAGGAACGCACCCTCCTGAAACAACAGGAAGTGCTCGGCGGCAAGTTCCAAGTGGAGAACTACACCAGCGAGCGCCTGTGGGCCACCGCAACGGACGGCACCAAGGTCCCGATCTCCCTCGTGTACCGCAAAGGGCTGAAGAAGGACGGCAAGAACCCCTTGCTCCTGTACGGGTACGGCTCCTATGGTAACAGCATGGATGCCGGCTTCAGCAGCAGCCGCTTGAGCTTGTTGGACCGCGGCTTCGTATACGCCCTCGCGCACATCCGCGGAGGGCAGGAGATGGGGCGCCACTGGTAC
>JADZGG010000429.1 GCA_020854015.1 Flavobacteriales bacterium | reverse complement strand
GATCCGTGCCCCGCAGGAACAACAATCGTTCAGTTGGAACAACTCCTTGCTGACCGTGCGGTCTTTAGCCGTCAGAGCCAACGCGAACGTGTCGCCGCCACAAAACGGGCAGGATTTGAGGGTTTCGAGTACGGTATGTTCCACGTGGAACGATCGGTTTGGTTCAGCGGCCGAGGTACACAAGCAGCACGCTCAGGTCAGCAGGTGAGACACCACTTATTCTGGAAGCCTGCCCTAGGGTGGTTGGCTTTATGCGGTCAAGTTTTTGACGTGCTTCCATGGATAAGGAAGTAAGTCTAGCGTACTCCATTTCCAGGTCCAGGGGCACATCGTCCAGCCGTGTTATTTTCTCGGCAAGCTCACGTTCCTTTGCGAGATAGCCGTCGTACTTGACGTTGATCTCAACCTGTTCCAGAACCTCCTGCCGAAGATCCTCCAAGTGAGCCGCAGCTTCTCTGGTTCTCTCACCCAGGGGCTCCAGGTCGGCGAAGCTTATCTGGGGGCGGAGCAGAAGTTCGAAAAGCTTCACTTTCTGTTTTAAGGAGGATGTTCCACGTGGAACGATCACATCGTTCGCGGCCTCGGGTGTGACGCTTTCTGCTTGCATGGTAGCCACTAAATGAGCCGATAGGCCCTGTTTCCGAAGTACTCGTTCCATGCGTGCGTCGCTCGCTAGTCCAATTGCGTGAGCCCGAGGCGTAAGGCGAACATCGGCGTTGTCCTGCCGGAGAAGAATGCGGAACTCGGCCCGACTTGTAAACATGCGGTAAGGCTCGTCGGTGCCCTTTGTGATCAGGTCGTCGATCAGAACGCCGATATATGCCTCGTCACGCTGCAGCACGAACGGCTCCTTCTCCTGGAATTTCAAACTGGCATTGATGCCGGCCATAAGGCCCTGGCAAGCGGCTTCTTCGTAACCCGTCGTTCCGTTGATCTGGCCGGCGAAGTAGAGGCCACCCACAAGCTTTGTCTCCAAGGTGTGCTTCAATTGGGTGGGTGGGAAATAGTCATACTCCACCGCGTACCCTGGCCTGAACATGCGCGCCGCCGCAAAGCCCGGTATCTTCTGTAGGGCAGCTAACTGAACATCTTCAGGGAGGCTCGTGCTGAAGCCATTAATGTAGGTTTCTACGGTGTCCCAACCTTCGGGCTCCACGAAGATCTGATGACGGTCCTTGTCAGCGAAGCGGTCGATCTTATCCTCAATGCTCGGACAATACCTTGGTCCCTGACCTCTGATGCGGCCGTTGAACATGGGGCTTCGGTCAAAACCTGTCCGCAGAATGTCATGTACCTCCGGGCTGGTGTAGGTCATCCAACAGCTCAACTGTCGGGTAGGCGATGAGGTGGAAGGGGAGTAGCTGAACTTACTTGGGTTCGTATCTCCCGGCTGTTCTTCGAGCGCGCTGTAGTCGATGCTGCGACCATCCACGCGAGGTGGGGTTCCGGTCTTCATGCGTCCCGATTCGAACCCAAGCGAGACGAGCTGTTCAGTTATGCCATGGCTTGCCTTTTCGCCAGCCCTTCCCCCTCCAAGCTGACGTTCACCGATGTGCATGATCCCGTTCATGAACGTGCCGCTGGTAAGAACGACCGCTCGACATTTGATCTTCATGCCCATACCGGTCTCTACACCGACCACCGAGCCCTCCTCGATAAGTATGGACTGAACGCTATCCTGCCAAAAATGAACGTTCGGTGTGTGCTCGAGCATCCGGCGCCACTCGGCCGCGAACATGTTTCGATCGTTCTGTGACCGAGGGCTCCACATTGCGGGCCCTTTGCTTCGGTTAAGCATGCGGAACTGAACCGTACTTCTGTCGCTGACTATTCCAGAGTAGCCCCCTAGTGCATCGATCTCGCGTACGATCTGTCCTTTTGCAACGCCACCCATGGCGGGGTTACAACTCATCTGTCCTATAACCCCCATGTTCATGGTGACCAGGAGGACGTTGGAGCCCAAGTTGGCTGCTGCGGCTGCGGCTTCACAGCCAGCATGACCACCGCCCACGACCACTACATCATAGACTTCGCTTGTGCTCATGGCTCATGAAAGGAACCGAACCGTGTTCCACGTGGAACCAAGGCCCTGGATCCCTGATCTTCAGTTGATTACAGCCAATGGAATAGGTATAGGTTCCATGGACGCAGCAAAGGTAGATCCGGGCATGATCGGTTGTTGATCACATCGCACTTACAATGCCGAACGGCGCCTTCACATTCCACGGCGAAAGGTCCGCATCACCCAGCCGCGATAGCCTCTCGCAACCCTGTAGTTTTCACCACCATGAACGAGATCCAATTCAAGGTGGCCATTCTTCCTGTCGGGCGAGTGTGTGCTCTCATCATGCTGTTGTTGCTGGCCTCCTGCGGGGTTGGTGAACGAGGCGGAGAGAAGGCCGTTTCGAAAGGACACCGCGGAGCGGAGAACATGGCCTACAAGTGGGGCGCGGTGGTCTTGGAGGGCACAGCCAACGATACCGAGCGGAACCGACCAAGACCCCCCGTGAACAGCAGAATGGTCGCCCTGCCCATGATCGCCATGTTCGATGCCTGGAGCCGATATGATAGCGTGGCGGTGCCCGTATACCTCTCAAGGGTGGAGCGCAGACCCGCCTCAGAACAAGACCAGGAGCACAAGGAGAAGGCCATCAGCTACGCAGCTTGTCGCGTGCTTCAAGAGGTCTACCCGGCAGACAGTGTACTGTTCGCGCAACGGTTGAAAGAGTTCGGATTCGACCCCAATGACCGCAGCTTCGACCCAGCAACTGCGGCGGGTGTCGGCAACCTGGCGGCACGTGCGGTACTTGATTCCAGGCATCATGATGGCAGCAACATGTATGGTGACGAACCCGGTCGTGACACGCTCTATGGGGACTATACGAACTACCGTCCCGTGAACTCCCCGGAAACGCTGGTCGACATCGATCGTTGGCAACCGAAGTACTTCATCAGTGAGAAGAATGGGCGGCGCTTCGCACCGGGCTGCCTAGCTCCCCATTGGGGCCATGTTCAACCGTTCGCACTGGATAGTGCCTCCCAATTCCGGTGTCCACCGCCACCGAAAATGGGTGACCCCTTGCTAGAGAAAGAGGTGCGGCAAGTGGTGCAGTTGCAGGCCGAATTGACCAATGAACAGAAGGCCTTGGTGGAGTTCATGCGCGATGGTCCACGAAGTGTTCAACAGGCCGGGCATTGGCTGATCTTCAGCCGGGACATAAGCTTGCGTGACAGCCACACGTTGGACGAGGATGTCCAGATGTACTTCGTCGTCACCACCACGGCCATGGATTGCTTCATTGCGTGTTGGGACGCCAAGATGTTCTACGACAACAGTCGCCCGTACCAACAGGTGCACGCACTGATGGGAGAGGAGGAGATCGTGGGCTGGGGTGGTCCGCACAAAGGCATGGTGAAGATGAAGGGGAAGGAGTGGCGCCCGTATTCTCCAGATAGTTTCCTGTGCCCGCCTTTCCCCGCCTACCCGAGCGGTCACAGCACCGTGAGCGGAGGCTGTGCCAAGGCATTGGAGCTCTTCACGGGGAGCGACCCGTACGGCGTGCAGGTCCGCTTGTTGCCCGGCTGGCTGACCGAGCCGGGGATCACCACGGACAGTGTCACGCTGTCGTTCCCGACCTTCTCATCGACCGCCGAGCAAGCTGGTTGGGGCAGGGTGTTGGGGGGCTATCACATCCAAACGGACAACCTCGCAGGGTTGAAGCTGGGAAGAAGTGTCGCGGAGGTCACTTTCGCCAAGTGCAAGGCCCACATCGACGGGTCGGCAGGCAAGTGACCATCTGGATCGCTTAGGGGGCGGGCCTGGTCGTATCTTTCGGTGCACGGGATGCGTACCACGCACGCAATCAACGGAACCATGGAGGTCAAGAAGATCGACGCAGCGGACATCACGCACGAACAGTTCATCGAGGAACATTGGAAACCAGGCATTCCGCTCGTGCTGAAGAACGCAACGAAAGTGTGGGGCGCGTACAACACGTTCACCCCCGAGTTCTTCCGTTCTCGTTTCGGTGACCGGCGCACAGTGGTCGATGGGAAGGAGTACACCATGAACGAGGTCTTCGACCTGGTGGAGGGCAAGGACACGTCACGCCCTGTCCCTTATCCGTGCAAGTATCACCTACCAACGCAGTTGCCGGAAGTGGTGGACTTGGTGAAGCCATTGAATCTGGGTTATGCACAGCCCAATTGGTTGGAGAGCTCCTGGTTCAAGCGAGGATACTGGGGCAGTGCCTTGGAGTTGTTCATTGGTGGCCCTGGGGGCAAGTTCCCTTACGTGCACGTGGACTATTATCACCTCAGCGCTTGGGTGAACCAGCTTTACGGACATAAGCAGTTCACCGTTTGGCCTCGCGGACAGGACGAATGTCTGTACCCCGAACCTGGCGATGAATGGAAGAGCAGCATTCCGGACAGTGAGAATGTGGACCTTGTGAAATACCCCAAGTACAAGAACGCCACGCCGATCACCTTCGTCATGGGGCCCGGTGAGACCCTGTACATCCCGGTGGGTCTATGGCACACGGCTAAGAGCTTGGACACTACCATTTCCGTGGCCTTCGATCTACTGAACGCCCAGAACTTCCCAGCCTTCCTGAAGGATGTATGGGGATTCAAGCGACGCAATGGGCTAGCCAAAGCGGTAACGGCCACCGGCTATGCTGCCATGGGCGGCGTGGTGTGCCGTATGGGGGACGCCATGGGTGTTAAGCGCGACTCGCAACACAACTGATCATCGGTCGCTAGAGCCGAGCGAGGTACTGGTCCTCTAGGGTGCGCATACCTGCTTTCTGAGCCTTGGTCTTGTCGGCGTGGCCGAGGAGATGGAGCAGGCCGTGCACCATCACGCGGCGCAGTTCCAGCTGGGCGCTTACTCCGAATGTGGTGGCGTTGTCCCGGACGCGGTCGTAGCTGATCAACACATCGCCGCTAACGCCGTTGTTGCTTTCCACCGGGAAGGTGATCACATCCGTGAGGTCGTCGTGCTGAAGGAAGTCGCGGTTGTACTTCAGCAACGCACGGTCGTTCATCAACACATAGCTCACCGCATCAATGCGGGTGCCGTGGTCCTGAGCCACGCGTTGCAACCACTGGCGCAGGCGGGTGCGATCACGGAACGCGTCGGGCACATCCTGTACGATGAACCCGATGGTGCCGGAGGTGGCCATTACTCTTGGACGGGCTGAAGGCTGAACGCCATGGCCACAGTGGCCCCGTTGTCATTGAACTCCACACTATCGGCCAGTGCACGCCTGAGGAACACACCGCGACCGTGGGGCTTCTCGATGTTCTCGGGGTCGGTGGGGTCAGGCAGGTGGTCGTAGTCGAAGCCGGGACCTTGGTCCTGCACGATGAAGATGATCTTGTCGCCCTTCACCTCGTAGCCCACGGTGACCTGTTTGGCTGGGTCCAGGCGGTTGCCGTGGTGGATGGCGTTGTTCACCGCTTCGGTGAGGGCGATGAGGATGTTGCCGTAGTGCGACTCGTGCACATTGTGCTTTTGGCAAGCCTCATCAATGAGCTTCTCGGCCAAAGCGATGTTCTCGGCTTTGGCCGGGAAGTCGATCCGTTGCGTGAATTGTACGTCCTCGGTAAGGGCTCCCATAGGCGTGATCAGGGTCGGTCAAAAGTATCGAAATACTCGTTGACCCGGTCCTTGTAATACGGCTTGAGCCCGGGCGGCACGGTGCGGAGCATTTCGGACTCGCGTTGCTTGGTGCGTTGGTAGTCGAAGAAGCGGGCGGGATCCGTGTGCGGTGTGTCACGGCCCTCGGTGCTCTGGCGCTTCTGATCGAGCTCGCGTTCGCGCTCCGCCTTCTCGGCCTCCAGCATGCGCACCATGATATCCTGCTGGCGACGGATCGTCTCCTGATCGATACGCTTGTTCACGATGTCCTTCTCTGTCTTCTCCATCTCCTCCGCAAGCTTGTTGAGACCGTTGCCGGAGCCGCTGCCGTCCTTGTTGAGCTCTTGCGCCATGCGCTGCATCTCCTTGCGGATGGCTGCCTGTTGGGCGGCCATCTGGGCCAGCTGCTGGCTCATGCCGGGACCGATGCCGCCGGGGTTCTTGTCTCCCGGCTTGGGACCTTGTTGCTTGCCCCCTTTCTCCATGCCCTTCTTCATTTCCTCCAGCTGCTTCTGAAGGGCTTGCTGCTGAGCCTTCATCTTGGCCATGCTGGCCTTGTTGCCTTTGCCGGCACCGCTACCACCGGGCTTGCTACACGAACCGCTGCCCGGCTTGCCGCTGGATTGCTGTTGCTGCTGCATCTGTTGCAGGGCTTCGTCCAAGAGCAGGGCCAGATTGTTCAGGCTCGTCATGGCGCGCTGCTGCTTGTCGGTGGCCATGGGTTTCTCGCGCTCGTTCGCCCGGCTGTTGTTGATGCGCTCCATGGCCTCGTCCATGTTAGCGTTCACAGCGTTCATCTCGCGGTTCACGATGGACTGTAGCTGAGGTACGCGCTTACTGAGGGCGAAGAGCGAATCTTCGATCACCCTGGCATCGTCCCGGAGTTTCTTCTGTGTACGGCCGAGGTCCACGATGTGCGGGTCGCGGGTGCTGGTGCGCTGCACATCCACCATGGTGGCCTCCTGATCGATGCTGAGGTGTACGATGTTCTCCAGCAGCTGGCGCAGGGCATCCATGTCCTCTTCGGCCTGCTCCTGTTCGCTCTGCTGCATGGCGCTCTTCATCTGGAAGGCCATCTGTTCCATCTGCTCACCGGCCTTCTTCTGGCTGTCGCCGGCCTTCTGCTTCTGGTTCTTCTGGAGCTCATCGCTGCTCTTCTGCTGCTCCTGTTGGATGTCCTGTTCCTGCTGCTCGGTCTTCGGCAGTTCCATGGGGGTCTCGAGCTCCTCGTTCTTCTTCTCCAGCTCATCCAACTCCTTGCGCACGTTCTCGAAGGCCTTGTTCAATTCTTCCTGTTTCTGTTGAAGCTCTTCTTTGGGCGTGTCGCCGGCCTTGGTCTCTTCGCTCAGTTTCTTCTGGTCCTCGGCGAGCTTCTCCAACTGCTTGGTGATGTCCTCGGCCTTCTGCTCCACCTCCATCTGCTTGAACTGTTCCAGGGCGCGGTCGAGCTCTTTCTCGATGTCCTCCTGGTCCATCTTCATGTCCTTCATCTGCTCCTGGAGCTTCTCCTTGTCGAGCTTCTCCAGCATCTCCTGCACCTGCTTGTAGAGGTCCTTCATTTCCTCGTTGAGCCCATTCTCGAAGAGGTCCTGCACTTGTTTCTGTTTCTCCAGCAGACGCTCGTCCATCTGGCGGTACTGCTGCTGTTCGGTGCGTTGCTGCTCCAGCTTCTGGGTGGTGTTCTCGATGCGCTGCTGCAGTTGCTTCTGGCGGTCGAGCACGCTCTGGAGCTTCTGCTGGTCCTGCCAGTTCAGCTCCTTCTTGTCCATCATCTCACGGCGCAACTTGTCCAGTTCGCGCTGCAGTTCCTGGGCCTCCTTGATACCCTGCTGCAGGTCCTTCTTGATCTCCGCGCCCTGCTGGTCCTGCTTCTCGGCGAGCTATTGTAACGAAGGCGCTTCGAAGACCTGCGTGCTGCTGCGGGCGCTCTTGCTGCCGTTCACGCCGTCGTTGTCCCACACCTCGAACCAGTATTCGAGCTTATCGCCGGGGCCGATGGTGAGGGTGTTGACATCCCAGAAGTGGAAGAACTCCTGGCGCGTGTTCTTCGGGTCGATGCCCAGTTCGATGGTCTGGCTACGCAGTTCTTCCGCCGTGCTGTCGCCACCCTCGGTGAAGCGGTAACTGAAGAGGAGGCGCTTGAAGCCGTGGTCATCCCCGAGGTCGCCGCGGAAGTAGAGGCGCTTGGGCGCGGTGCTGTCGGCCTTCTGTTCCACAGCGATAGTGGGGTAGAGGTCAGGCACCACCTCAATGCGGTATTGCAGGGGGGACGCGGCCTTGCGGGTGCCGTTGGTGGGCACCATGCTGTAGGTGCGGCTTTGCAGGAGGCGACGGCTTGTGGTGAACCGATCGTCGCCCTGGGGCTTCAACAAGTAGGTGG
>JADZGG010000428.1 GCA_020854015.1 Flavobacteriales bacterium | reverse complement strand
TCGTAGGCGTGCATGTAGTCCTCCCAACGGGCCCGCTCCGCCACGTCGCCGGGGTTGAACTTCCAGTGCTTCTCCGGGTCGTCGATGCGCTCCAGGAAGCGCTTCTTCTGCACGGCCTTGCTCATGTGCAGGAAGAACTTCATGATCACCGTGCCGCTCGCGGCTAGGTGCGCCTCCCACGCGGTGATCGCGTCGTAGCGCACGCGCCAGAAGGCTTCGTCGATGTCCTTCACGCTGCGCACCGCTGGGATGTTCTGCCCCAGGATGAACTCCGGATGCACACGCGTTACCAGCACCTCCTCGTAGTGGCTGCGGTTGTGGATGCCGATGTGGCCGCGCTCCGGGACGGCCTGCGCATGGCGCCAGAGGAAGTCGTGGCTTCGCTCCAGGCTGCTGGGCGCCTTGAAGCTCCACACGCGGACACCCTGCGGGTTCACGCCGCTCATCACGTGGCGGATGGCCGAGTCCTTGCCGGCGGCGTCCATGGCCTGGAAGATGAGCAGCAGGGCATGGCGCCCTCCGGCGTAGAGCAGTTCCTGGAGCTCGCTGATGCGCTCACGGTCCTTTTCGAGCCGCTCCTTCAGTTCCTTTTTGTCGGCCTCCTCGGGCAGGTCGGTCACGTGGTCCTTCAGCCGGAAGCGGCCCGGGGCTTGCACCACCAGGCGCGGGTCGTTCAGCAGGTGCTTCATGGAGGGTGAAGCTACGAAGCACCGGACCGGGCTTCCGGCCGATCTTCACGCCACCAACCGTGTACACCATGCCCGCCAGCATCAACAGCCCCTTCACCCGCTTCGCCAAGCGCATCTCCATCGTCACCGGCCGGCCGCTCGCCTTTCTGCTGGCCGTTCTCATCATCGTCGTGTGGGGCGTCACCGGACCGCTGTTCAGCTTCAGCGACACCTGGCAGCTGGTGATCAACACCGGCACCACCATCATCACCTTCCTCATGGTGTTCCTTATTCAGAACACGCAGAACCGCGATACGGAGGCACTGCAGATCAAGCTCGATGAGCTGATACGCGTTCAGCACGAGGCCAATAACGCGCTCCTTGACCTTGAGGAGCTGGATGATGAGGAGCTTGACCGCATCAGGGCGGCGTACCTGCTGCTTGCGCGCAAGGAGAGGGAGGACCGGCCCACTGAGGACGGGCGGCCCATCGACCGCCCGTCCTCTTGACGACCGTGATCGCCACGGGGCGGGCTACAAGGTGCCCCTGTTCTCCTGCTCCCGCTCGATGGCCTCGAACAGCGCCTTGAAGTTGCCTTTGCCAAAGCTCTTGGCGCCCTTGCGCTGGATGATCTCGAAGAACATCGTGGGACGGTCCAGCACCGGCTTGGTGAAGAGCTGTAGGAGGTAGCCCTCATCGTCGCGGTCCACCAGCACGCCGTGCTCCTTCAGCACCGCCAGGTCCTCGTCGATCTCGCCCACGCGGTCCAGCACCGTGTCGTAGTAGCTGGGCGGCACGTACAGGAATTCCACGCCGCGGTCCTTCAGCGCGCTCACCGTTTCGATGATGTTGTTGGTGGCCACGGCGATGTGCTGCACACCGGCGCCGTTGTAGAACTCGATGTACTCCTCGATCTGGCTCTTCTTCTTGCCCTCGGCCGGCTCGTTGATCGGGAACTTGATGCGGCCGTTGCCGTTGCTCATCACCTTGCTCATCAGCGCGGTGTACTCGGTGCTGATGTCCTTGTCATCGAAGCTAACGAGCTGCGCGAAGCCCATCACGCGAGCGTAGAAGTCCACCCAGGTGTTCATCTCGCCCCAACCCACGTTGCCCACCATGTGGTCGATGTACTTCAGGCCTGTAGGTGGAGGGTTGTAGTGGCTCTTCCACGCCTTGTAGCCAGGCATGAAGGGGCCTTTGTACTCGTTGCGTTCCACGAAGATGTGCACCGTCTCGCCGTACGTATGTATGCCGCTTTTCACCACGTAGCCATGCTCGTCCTCTTCGCGCACCGGCTCCATGAAGCTCTTGGCGCCGCGCTTTGTGGTCTCTTCCCAAGCCTTCTTCGCATCAGGCACCCACAGGGCGATCACCTTCACTCCGTCACCATGCTTGGCGAGGTGTTGGTTGATGGGGCTGTCCGGGGTCATGGGCGTGGTGAGCACCAAGCGGATCTTATCCTGTTGCAGCACGTAGCTCGTGCGGTCCTTCACACCCGTCTCCAGTCCGGCGTACGCTAAGCTCTGGAAGCCCCAGGCGGTCTTGTAGTAGTGTGCGCTCTGCTTCGCGTTACCTACGTACAGTTCGACGTAGTCGGTACCCCAAAGCGGAAGGAAATCCTGCGCATCAGCCATGATCTTCTCGAGGCTGTAGTCGACGTCTTTCAAACCAGTGGACATGGTCGTTCGGTTTTAATGGTGAAGGCTCACTCGAGCCAGCTCTTGTAATACTTGCCGTCATCGATCTTCAGGCACTCCTCGGTGACCATGAGGGGCTTGAATGTATCGACCATCACGGCCAATTCGTCCGTCTTTGTCTGACCGATGGAACGCTCCATGGCACCGGGGTGCGGCCCATGCGGGATGCCAGCGGGGTGCAAACTGATGTGGCCCGGGCCGATGTCGTTGCGGCTCATGAAGTCGCCATCCACATAGTAAAGCACTTCGTCGCTGTCGATGTTGCTATGGTTATATGGCGCGGGAATGGCCTGCGGATGGTAGTCATAGAGGCGCGGCACGAAGCTGCACACCACGAAGGCATCCGTCTCGAAGGTCTGGTGGATCGGCGGCGGCAGGTGCACTCGGCCCGTGATCGGTTCGAAGTCGTGGATGCTGAAGGCGTAGGGGTAGTTGTAGCCGTCCCAGCCCACCACATCGAAAGGATGGGAAGCGTACACGAATTCGTGCAGCAGCCCTTGCTTCTTCACCTTGATCACAAAGCTGCCTTTCTCGTCGTGTGTCTCCAGCTTCTTGGGTCGGCGGATATCTCGCTCGCAGAACGGGCTGTGTTCCAACAGCTGACCGAAGTAGTTGCGGTAGCGCTTCGGTGTGTACATCGGCCGGTGGCTCTCCACGATGAAGAGGCGGTTGTCCGCGTCCTTGAACTCCATCGTATAGATCATCCCACGCGGGATCATCAGGTAGTCGCCGTACTTGAAATCGAGGTTGCCCAAGAAGGTGCGCAAAGTGCCGCTGCCTTTGTGGACGAAGATCATTTCATCGCAGTCGGCGTTCTTGTAGAAGTAGTCCACGCTCCTGGCCTGTGGCGCGGCGAGCACGATGGCGCAGTCGCTGTTCACCAACATGGTCTTGCGGGCCGCCAAGTGGTCCTTTTCCGGTTTGGTCTTGAATCCGTGCAGGCGCAAGGACCGCATGTTCTTCTCGATCGCGATCTTGGGCGAAACATCCTTCGGTTTACGCAACTCCTTCACCATCGTGGGGCGATGCGTATGGTAGCTCAACGTGCTCATGCCGTCGAAGCCGATGGTGCCGAAGAGCTGCTCATAGAAGAAGCGGTCCTTACCGTTCTTGAACACGGTGTGCCGCTTGTGCGGGATCTTGCCGAGGGAGTGGTAGATGGGCATGAGTTCAGTGGTTGCGGCCCGAAATTTCAGGTCCAGACGGATGCGACGGGCTGATCTCCGTCATCTGCCGGGGCGGAAAAGCCTTCGACCCGATGAGTTCGGGATGGAGCGTGCCCTTGGAAGCGAGGATCGCCTCCTCATCGTGTATCCGTTGACGAAGCGCCTCCGGATCGTTGATGGCCTTGGTCTTCGTGCTTCGGGTGCTCCGGCCTTTGCGCCAGATACGTTGCACTTCCTCCGGTAGTACGTGTACCTCACGGCAGCTGGGTGAACAGCAGTCCGCGTACTTCGCTGCACAGTCCGGGCATTGGACCAGAAGCATGTTGCAGGTCACCTCGTGACAGTTGGTGATGCGGTCGCACGGCCCGCCACATTGCATGCACGTGCTTACCACATCCTCGGTAATGCGTTCGGCAAGGCGCTCGTCGAACACGAAGTTCTGGCCCTTGTATTTGCTGGGAAGTCCTTCCGCCTTAAGCTGACGGGCATAGTCGATGATGCCGCCGTGCAACTGCCCCACCTGGGTGAAGCCGTGATGCCTTAGGTAGGCACTGGCTTTCTCGCAACGGATACCGCCCGTGCAATACATCAATACGGGCTCGTTCTGCTTGCCTTCCAGCTGTACGAGCACTTCCTCAATAGCGCCCCGGAAGGTGTCCGCCTTGGGCAGGTAGGCGCCCTCGAAATGACCGATCAGGCACTCATAGTTGTTGCGCATGTCCACGACCACCGCGCCTTCCTCCAGCTTCTGGTTGAACGTGGCAGCGTCCAGGTGTTCGCCCACATCGGTCACGTCGAACGCATCATCCGCCAGGCCATCGGCCACGATCTTCTTCTTCACCTTCACCATCAACTTCAGGAAGCTCTTGCCGTCGTCCTCCACGGCGATCTTCCACGGCACGTTCGCGAAGGCATCGCGGGCGTCCAACGCAGTGCGGAACGCCTCCAGATCGGCCGAGGGTATGCTCACTTGGGCGTTGATGCCTTCCTGCGAGATGTAGATGCGGCCCAGTACACCAAGTGCTTCCCATTCCAAGTAGAGCGCGTTCCGGAGCTCCTCCACTTCGGAAAGCCGCACGTACCGGTAGAAGGAAAGCGTTGTTCTGGGCAGTCCCTCACGCTCCAACCGCTCCCGGAGGATGTCCGGTCGGTGGAGGTTGCGGAGGCGATGGGTGTCCATGGAGGGAACGATAGGGCGGCGCTGCGAAGATACGGGGAGGCGGTCGCTGGGGGAGCGCATTCCCAAGGACCTGGCGCGTAGTTTTGGCGCTTTCCATTCCAAGGCATGAGCGACAAGAAGATCCTCGTCATCGGCTCCAGCGGCCAGATCGGCACCGAGCTGGTTGAAGGCCTGCGGGCCCGCTTCGGCAACGACAACGTGGTGGCCAGCGATATCAAGGAACCACAGGTGAAGATGGATGGTCCGTTCGCCATGGTGGACGCCATGGACCGGCGGGGCATCGAGCGGATCATCGAGAAGCACGGGATAACCGAGGTGTACCTGCTGGCCGCGCTGCTAAGCGCTACGGCAGAGAAGGATCCGGCCTTTGCTTGGAAGCTGAACATGGAGAGCTTGTTCATCATCCTGGAACTGGCCAGGGAAGGGAAGTTGAAGAAGGTCTACTGGCCCAGCAGCATCGCGGTGTTCGGTCCCACCACGCCCAAGAACGGCACACCCCAGCACACCATAGCCGAGCCCAGCACCGTCTATGGCATCAGCAAGCAGGCGGGTGAACAATGGTGCGCCTATTACCATCGCCGTTACGGCGTGGACGTGCGCAGCATCCGCTACCCGGGCCTGATCGGCTGGAAGAGCGCTCCCGGAGGCGGCACCACGGATTATGCGGTGCACATCTTCCACGAGGCGCTGAAGAACGGCTCCTATGCCAGCTTCCTAGGGCCGGAGACCACCTTGCCCATGATGTACATGCCGGACGCCATCCGCGCCACCATCGACCTGATGGAAGCCCCGGCGGAGCAAGTGAAGGAGCGCACCGGGTACAACTTGGCGGGCTTCAGCTTCGACCCGAAGGAGATCGCCGCCGAGGTAGGGCGCCACGTTCCTGGCTTCACCATGGCCTACGCACCGGACCACCGACAGGCCATAGCCGATAGTTGGCCGCGCAGCATCGACGATTCCGCCGCCCGTGCTGACTGGGGGTGGAAGCCTCAATACGATCTGAAGGCCAGGGTGGACGACATGATGCTGAACCTGAAGAAGATCGTCTAGGCCCTGACAGCGGTATGGTCGTGAGCCTGTGAAACCCCAGTAGCCTTTCGTGCGTATCGCGGGTGTGAACCCACGTTCAGCCATGCTCTTCTCACGTCAATTCCACCTTACCCTGCTAGGCCTTGCCATGGGCCTGTTCAGCCACGCTGCCGTACAAGGAGGTGCTGCCGCCCAGGACACACTGAACCGGATGGACGAGCAAGGGCGCAAGCAGGGCTTCTGGCGCATCGAAGCTCCGAAGGTCGAGAAACCAGGGTATACCGATGGTCAGCTCATCGAGCAAGGACGGTATGCGAACAGCCCGCGCGTCGGTGTGTGGCAGAGCTACTGGCCAAGTGGCAAGGTGAAAAGCGAGATCAGTTACCAGATGGGTCGACCCAAGGGCGACTACGTCACCTACTATCCCGATGGCAAGGTGGAGGAGAAAGGCACCTGGGATCTCGACCGCAATACGGGCAAGTTCCAACGCTATCACCCCAACGGAAAGCTCGCTCAAGACTTCGCGTTCAACGCGTACGGTGTGCGTGATGGTGTGCAGCGCTACTACCATGAGAACGGTCAGTTGGAAGTGGAGGTGATGGTGAAGGAAGGGCAGGAGGAAGGCACCCTGAAGCGTTACTACGCCAATGGCGAGACCCAGCAGGTGGCGCAGTTCACCGGAGGGGACATCAATGAGGCCACCAGTAAGTACATCAAGCCGGTGCATAAGGAAACGGCAGTGGTGACCGATCCGGTAGGCAAGGCCGCACCTGCGCCTTCCGCCGAAGAGAGCACCAACAGCAACGTGTTCCGCGAGAACGGTTACAACACCCTCTACGACAAGCAGCTCCGTTTGAGCAAGGTGGGTGACTTCCGCGCCGGTCGGTTGTGGAACGGCAAGGTGTACAAGTACGATAAGGACGGCAAGCTCGTGCGCATCGAAATGTTCCTCGAAGGCCATTTCGCCGGTAACGGCGTGATCACGGACGAGGATAAGTAGAAGCGGCACTGATGCGGGGATGAGGCATTGCCCTTTCACCTTCGCGATGGTTCGTCGATCTGTTGCCGCTGAGGCCCAAGGCTCTGCGGCCGTCTAACGACCCCGGACCACTGCTGCCTTCTGTTCGCTGACGCGCTACCTTCGCGCGCTGTATACATCGTCATGTCCGAGCTGAAGAAAGGTCCGTTCTGGATCACGAATACCCTTACGCGGAAGAAGGAGGAGTTCATTCCTCAAGCACCTCCTCACGTGGGGCTGTATGTCTGCGGTCCTACCGTGTACAGCGATGTGCACCTAGGCAACGTGCGGACCTTCACCACCTTCGATCTATTATACCGCTGGCTGCTTCACCTGGGATACAAGGTGCGCTACGTGCGCAACATCACCGACGTCGGTCATTTGGTGGGTGACATCGATGAGGGGGAGGACAAGATCGCCAAGCGCGCGCGGTTGGAGCAGTTGGAGCCCATGGAGATCGTGCAGAAGTACACGAACGGCTTCCACGATGTGATGCGGCTGTTCAATGTGCTTTCACCGAGCATCGAGCCCACCGCCACGGGTCACCTGATCGAGCAGATCGACATGGTGAAACGCATCATCGATCACGGCTACGGATACGAGGCGAACGGCAGCGTGTACTTCGATGTGCCCAAGTTCGCTGAGAAACATGCCTACGGCGAGCTCAGCGGCCGGAAGATCGACGAGCTGATGACCAACACGCGCGACACCGAGGGCATGGACGAAAAGCGCAGCCCGCTCGACTTCGCGATCTGGAAGAAGGCTGACCCGATCCACCTCATGAAGTGGCCGAGCCCTTGGGGAGAAGGCTTCCCGGGCTGGCACCTTGAATGCAGCGCCATGAGCACCAAGTACCTTGGGCTCACCTTCGACATCCACGGTGGCGGCATGGACCTGAAGTTCCCGCACCACGAGTGCGAGATCGCGCAGAGCATCGCGGCGGACGGACAGGCGCCGGTACGCTACTGGATGCACGGCAACATGCTGACGGTGAACGGCCGTAAGATGGCCAAGAGCGAAGGCAATGGGTTCACGCCGGAGGAACTGGTGACCGGAAACCACAAGTTGTTGGATCGTGGCTACAGCCCCATGACGGTGCGCTTCTTCATGCTGCAATGCCACTACGCCAGCACGTTGGACTTCAGCAACGCGGCGCTGCAGGCCGCGGAGAAGGGCTTGGAGCGCTTGATGGCCGCCGTGAACACCGTGCAGAAATTGAAACCATCAGGGTCGGATGATGGAGGAACGGTCGAACTCGAGCAGCGCTGTTATGCAGCCATGAACGACGACCTTAACAGTCCGGTGATGATCGCTGAACTGTTCGAAGGCGTGCGCCTGATCAACTCCGTGAACGATGGCAAGATCGCGATTGGGGAAGGAGCCATCGCGCGCTTGAAGCATCTGTTCCATGCCATGGTCTTCGAGGTGCTCGGGCTGCAACAGGAGACCGCAGCAGCAGGTGATGACACAGCGTTGGATGGTCTGGTGAAGGTCTTCATTCAAATGCGCGCCGATGCCAAGGCGAAGAAGGACTTCGCGGCCAGCGACCGCCTCCGCGACCAGCTGCTGGCCCTGGGTATTGTGCTGAAGGATACCAAGGAGGGCACCACTTGGGAACGTGCCTGAACACGAACGAACCGATCTCCGTCCATGTCCCGCAACATCGTACGCATCACTGCGATCGCTCTGGTGGCCCTGTTCATCGGCCTCTTCCTGTTGAAGTCCTGTCGTTCGGACAATGGTGGTGTAGTACCTGGTCCGAAAGAGCAACCACAACCCTCGGTAAGAGTGCCCTTGTTCGATGCGGATTCGGCCTATGGTTTCGTGAAGAAGCAGGTGGACTTCGGACCGCGCAATCCCGGCTCTGCTGGTCATGTGGCCTGCGGCGATTGGATGGTGGCTTTCCTGAACCAGTATGCTGATACGGTGATCGAACAGACCGGAACGGTGAATGCGTTCAACGGCCAGAAGCTGCCGCTGCGCAACATCATCGCGAGCTGGGCGCCCGAGAAGAAGGAGCGGATCCTCCTCGTAGCGCACTGGGACACGCGACCTTTCGCGGACAAGGACACGGAGCGGAAGAACGACCCCATTCTGGGTGCCAACGACGGTGGCAGCGGTGTCGGTATCCTGCTGGAGATCGCGCGCAAGTTGAAGGGTACAGCGCCTGCGCTTGGCGTGGACATCTTCCTCACTGACGTGGAGGACTTCGGTCAACCGAGCGATGCCATGGAGACCGATGCGAACTCCTTGATGACCTGGTGCCTGGGGGCGCAATACTGGGCGAAGAACCCTCACGTGCCCAACTATACGGCGCGCTTCGGCATCCTGCTGGACATGTGCGGCACCGCCAACGCTGACTTCTACCGCGAACAGCTGAGCATGCAGTTCGCACCACACGTGGTGCAGAAGGTGTGGTCCGCAGCATCGGCGCTGGGCTATGGTCGGACCTTCCTGCCCGAGACCAAGTACTTCGTCGGCATCGACGACCACGTGATCATCAACCGCGACATGCGCATCCCCACCATCGACATCATCGGGTACGATGAGGGAACGAAGGCCTTCGATCCCAGCTGGCACACGCACAAGGATGACATGAGCGTGATCGACAAGGCGACGCTGGAAGCAGTGGGCCGCACGGTGATGCATGTGGTCTACCACGAACGGTAAGACCTCCAGCAGGCTTCCAAGGGTGCCCTTATCGGGTGCTCGGCCTCTGGTGCAGCTCGGTTAGCTTCATCGCTCCGAAATCCCTTGGAGATGAAGAAGACCCTTACCCTGATCGCATTCACACCCGTCGTGGCCTTCGGCCAATCGCTGGTATCACAGTCCCCAAAGAACCGCACGGCTCTGCTCGAGGATTTCACTGGCATCCATTGCGGTTACTGTCCGCAAGGTCACGTCATCGCCGCCGATCTGGAGGCGCTTCATGGCCCGAACATGGTGACCGTCGGTGTGCACGCCGGGGTGTTCGCTGTTCCAGGCACTGGCGAACCGGACTTCCAGACCACGGATGGAACGGCCATCGATGCCTACTTCACCATCAGTGGCTACCCGGCCGGTGTCATCAACCGCCACCTTTTCAACGGTGCCGACGATCTGGGACGTGGGGCATGGGAAGGTGCCGTCGCTGACATGCTCGCGCTGCCATCACCGGTGAACCTGGGTCTGGAGAGCAGCTTCGACCCAGGCACGCGGGATCTTTCGGTCACGGTGGAATTGCTTTACACGGCGAACAGTCCTGCCGGTGACGACTATATCAGCGTTCTCCTTCAAGAGAGCCACATCATCGGGCCGCAAACGGACTACGGTCCTTCCGGGAACCACACCAACTATGATCATATGCACGTGTTGCGTAGCTACATCACACCGACCTGGGGCGATGTGGTGACCACAACTACAGCAGGTACCTCGGTGTTCCGTACGTACACGTTCAACGTCCCTGCCACATGGAACATCAGCAACTGCGAGGTGGTGGCCTTCGTGAGCGAGGACAAGAGCGAGGTGTACCAAGTACGTGATGTGCCCGCCGATGGTGGCACCACGTTGGTGATCGGTGACCTTGCCTCCGGAGCGCCCACCCATGTGGCTGGCAGCAACGGGCAGTCGAGCAGCTTCTCAAGTACCCTGACCAATCTGCTCGGCGCTACGGAAGATTACCAAGTGACCTTGCTCAGTTACGGATCGCCGGTGACCTGGGGCAGCACCATCACAGTCGATGGAACCCCTGTGAGCAACCCCGCAACCATCACCGTCCAGAGCGGTGTGGCGACCACACTGGATGTGCAGGTGACGCCAGATGCGGTGCCTGGCATCGGCAGGTACACGTTGCAAGTGAGCTCCGTGAACAATTCCAGCGCACCCATGCTCGAGCAGGTGTTCCATGTCATCAGCGGCATCACGGATCTGATCGTTACGCATCCGCAAGCTGAGCCTTGGGAGCAACTTTACATCGATGGCCTCACACAAGCGAACAACCAGGCCTTCGCAGCTACGAGCAAGGACCAGTTCATCAAGTTCGGCGAAGCCAACGCCTTGAATGGCGTGAACAACCTGTACGTGAACGTGAGCTGGACATTCCCCTCGCTGACGGATGACGAGGTCGGCGTGCTTTCCGCGTTCATGGACAATGGTGGCGATGTGATGATCGCCGGACAGGACATCGCATGGGACCAGAGCGGTGCGGCCAACAGCTACGGTACGCCCGTGACCCAAGCCTTCTTCGCCAGCCACCTTTACGCGACGTATGTGG
Organism: Flavobacteriales bacterium; assembly: GCA_020854015.1. Taxonomy (GTDB): domain Bacteria; phylum Bacteroidota; class Bacteroidia; order Flavobacteriales_F; family PHOS-HE28; genus PHOS-HE28. The sequence continues at coordinate 336 of JADZGG010000428.1, read as the reverse complement.
CGGACGGCAGCAACAGCAGCACCACGGTCAACTTCCTGGATGCGGATGCCGTGTTCGGCATGGTACCGAACGGAAGCATCGCGGATGTGTTCGGCGGCAACACCTACCCTGACCAGATCGCACCGATCGCTCCCGCCGTTGGAATTCTGCACTACAATACGAACGTGAACCAGCTCGGCGGACTGCGTTCCGACAACGGCACCTACAAGCTGGTCTACTTCGGTGTCGGTCCAGAGCAGATGACCGACGCGGGCGTGGGCCGGAGCATGATCCAGTTGAGCCACGATTGGTTCTACGGCGTGGTGAGCGTGGAGGACCTGGATGCCCAACTGGCGA
>JADZGG010000427.1 GCA_020854015.1 Flavobacteriales bacterium | reverse complement strand
CTGAAGGTGTACACCCGCTCTCGCCCCCACCCGTTCCCCGCGAAAGGCATGAACTCGATGTAGCGAACGTGCACGTCATGGTCGCGCGTCAGTTCCACGAAGCGCAAGAGCTCATCGTCGTTCACACCACGCATCACCACCATGTTCACCTTCACGCGCATCCCCCGCGCAAGGGCCAGCAGGATGTTCGCGTGGACCTTGTCGAAGCCATCGCGTCGCGTGATGGTCTTGAAGCGCTGTGCATCGAAGGTGTCCAGGCTGATGTTGATGCTCTTCAATCCGGCGGCGATCAAACCGTCCAGGTGCTTGTCCAGCGTCATGGCGTTGGTGGTGAGCCCGAGCGATACGCCGAGCTGCGCCATGTCGCGCACGATGTCCACAGCATCAGGGCGCACGAGCGGTTCCCCGCCGGTGAGCCGGATCTTGGTGATGCCGTACCGTTCGACGAAGAGCTTCGCGATGCTCGCGATCTCCTCCCGCGTCATCAGCTCCTCCCGCTTCAGGAAGTGCTGATCCTCCGGCATGCAATAGGTGCAGCGCAGGTCGCACTTGTCCACGATGCTGATGCGCAAGCTGCGGTGAACGCGGTGGTGACTGTCGGTGAGCGGTTGGGACACGCCCGCAAGTTACCTTGAGCGCAACACCTTGACGGAGAACTCATCATGGCAAAGAAGGAATTGGTCCGCTGCAGCTGGTGCCTGAAGGACGACATCTACATGCGCTACCACGATGAGGTCTGGGGCGTGCCGGAGCACGACGACCGCAGGCTCTTCGCGAAGCTGATCCTTGACGGCGCGCAGGCCGGCCTCAGCTGGTACACGATCCTGATCCGCACCGAGAGCTACGCGAAGGCCTACCACAATTGGGACCCGAAGAAGATCGCCAAGTACGGCGAGAAGGACATCGAGCGGCTGATGAACGACGCCGGCATCATCCGCAACCGCTCCAAGATCATGGCCTCCATCGGCAACGCACAGGCCTACCTCCGGATCATGGAGGACGGTCCGGGCTCCTTCGATCGCTTCCTGTGGAAGCACGTGGGCGGCAAGACCATCGTGAACAAGGGGAAGGGCGTTCCGGTGTCCTCGCCGGAGAGCGATGCCATGAGCAAGGACCTGAAGAAGCACGGCTTCAAGTTCGTGGGCACCACCATCGTCTACGCCTTCATGCAGGCCTGCGGCATGGTGGACGACCACAGTGTGAGCTGCTGGCGGCGGAAAGGCTAGGCGATACCTTTCGGCATGCGCACCCCTGTGGCCCCCATCGCCATCACCCGGGTGGAGAGCGGGAAAACCGTCTCCGCCGAGGACCTATTGGTGACCGAAGAGCCCCTTGAGATCCGTCTGGGCTACGGTCCCGAGCACGACCGCACCGAGATCCGCCTGAGCGTGACCATGCGCACACCAGGGAACGATGAGGAGCTCGCGCGCGGCTTCCTGTACACCGAAGGCCTGATCACGGACCCCGCCCAGTTGCTGCACGTGGCGTACTGTGAGAACGTCAAGGAGGTGGAACGGGGCAATGTTGTGCGCGCGGAACTGCACCCTTCCGTGGACGTGGATCCCGCGAAGTGGCAGCGCAACTTCTACACCACCAGTAGCTGCGGCGTCTGCGGGAAGAGCAGCATTGAGGCCGTGCAGGTGAACTGCCCCACGCCACTTCCGAAGGCCCCGGAGCTTTCCCCCGCCCTCATCACCAGCCTACCGGAGCGAATGCGGGCGGCCCAGACCGTTTTCAAGCACACCGGCGGGATCCACGCGGCGGCGCTCTTCAACGCCCAGGGCGAGCTGCTCCTGCTCCGCGAGGACGTCGGCCGCCACAACGCCGTGGACAAGGTGATCGGCGCGGCGCAACTGGCCAACTGGCCGCTCGCCGCTTGTTTGCTTCTTGTCAGCGGCCGCGCCGGTTTCGAACTCGTGCAGAAATGCGTGGTGGCCGGGATCCCCTCGATGGCGGCGGTCGGCGCGCCGTCCTCGCTGTCCGTTCAACTGGCACGTGCCAGCGGATTGTTGCTCATCGGTTTTCTCAGGGACCAGCGTTTCAATATCTATGCAGGCAACGCCGCGCTGATCGCATGAACGGAAAGGATGAGGTGCCCTTGGAGCGCATCACAGAGCTCACCCGTGAGCACATCGCCATCGAGCCCTACGACCCGGCCTGGCCATTGCGGTACGCTGAAGAGGAGGATCGCTTGTTGCGTTCCCTTCCGCGTGACCTGGTGATCCGCATCGACCACATCGGAAGCACCTCGGTACCGGGTCTCAGCGCCAAACCCATCATCGATGTGCAGGTGGAGGTGAGCAGCTTGGAACGTGTGCGTCGCGAAGTGGTGCCCATCATGAAGGACCTCGCCTACGAGTTCATCTGGCGTCCCTCCATAGGGGAACACGGCCCCTTCTATGCCTGGTTCATCAAGCGCAACGCCAAGGGCGAACGCACCTTCCATGTGCACATGGTGGAACCCGACGAAGCATCGGACGACCGCCTGCTGTTCCGTGATCACCTGCGCGCACATCCACACGACGCCCAACGTTACGAAGCCCTGAAACATGGGCTGGCAGAAGCTCACCCCAACGACCGCGCCGCCTACACACTGTCCAAGACACCCTTCATCGCGGAGGTGATCCGCAAAGCCCGCGAAGCCCGAACACCAACGCCATGAGGAAGCTCTTCATCCTTTTGCTGCTTTGCTGTGGAGCGCAGCTCCAAGCCCAGCGCACCTTCGATGTCACCATCGCGGACAGCACGTACCACATGAAGCAGTACTGGTTCGTGCTGTACACCAAGGGCGATGCCGCTCCGCTCGATAGTGCCACCAGTGCGTCCACGCTTCAAGCACACCTCGATCACCAAAGCGAACAGAGCAAGCGTGGGCTCATCGTCATGGCCGGCCCCTTCGGCGACAAGGGCGATTGGCGCGGACTCCTGCTCTACGACTGCGACACCAAGGAGGAAGTGGAAGGTTACCTCATGGCAGATCCCTTCGTGCGGGCAAGGCAATTGAAGTACGAGGTCCACCCGTGGTATGGCTCGGTGGGGACAAGGCTTCCTTGATCACTGGGTTCGTTGCACATGGAAGGTGGCGTCCACCACTCCTCTTGCTTCACGGACTGCTCCAAGGCCCACCCCGCGCTACGTTCACAAAGGAGCTTCCGTTGAACCGGAAGAGCCCACCGCTGAACCCGAACCACAACGTGCCGTGCCGGTCCTCCACGAACGCTTGGATGGCGAAGTACTTGGTCAGATCCGGCCTGTCGGTCTTGTCGAAGAGGGTGAACGTCTTGCCATCGAAGCGGTAGGCACCAACGCGGATCGCACCGATCCAAATGTTCCCTGCGCGATCCGCATAGAGGTTGTAGATGTCGTTCGCCACCAGCCCCTTCACCTCCGGGAACTGCGTGAATGTCTTGCCATCATACCGGGCGACCCCACCTTCATTGATCGGCGGAAAGTCGGAGGTGATGGAGCCGAACCAGATGTTCCCTTGTGCGTCCTCTGTGATGCTGGCCACGTTGTTGCTGCACAGCCCGTCCTTCTTGGTGAAGTGGGTGAAGGTGGAGCCGTCGTATTTGGACGCACCGTGACCATCGCGCCCGAACCAGATGTTCCCCTTGCTGTCCTCGAAGAGGTCCCAGACCTTCCCTGGTGCCATCTTGTACGATGGTGTATCGATCGTGGGAGTGGGAATGCTGAGCGCATGGAATGACGTGCCATCGAAGCGGAACACGCCAGCGCTCGTGCCGGCCCAGATGATCCCTTTCCGGTCGATCAGCACTTTGCACCCCGAACCCTGAAGGCCTTGTGCAGCGCTGTAGCCGACGAACGTCCTTCCATCATAGCGCGAAGCACCGTCATGCGTGCCGAACCAGAGGTTGCCCGCACCGTCCTCATCGATACCGGTGACCACATCGCCAATGAGCCCTTGGGCGATGGACAGGTAACTGAGCGAGGTGCCATCCCAACGCGCTACGCCTTGTCCGTTGGTGCCGAACCACAGATCGCCCTTGCTGTCCTCGAAGGCCGCCACGATGTACTCGGCGACCTGTGCAGTGTCTCCCGCGGTGGGCACATCAGTCGTTGCGACCAAAGCGCGCGAATGGTCCTGTCCGTTGCAGGAGGCCATGAGCAGCATGCTGCTGAAAAGCAGAAGCCTCCAAGGGGGCAGAGACAGATCGTGCGTCATCTCTTAGAGCGAAGTTGGAACAAGGTAGCGGCATAGGCCCACGAGCGCCGAGCAGGAAGGTGAAGGAATGTTAAGGTGTCCGCTCCTCGGCGCGGATCTTGTGCGTTCAGTGCCCATTCTTCGATCAATCTCTAGCACCACCATGAAGATCTTCCGAACGCTGTCCATCGCCGCCATCATGGGCCTGTCAGTGACGAGCAACGCCCAGACACCGCAAGGCGCTGATGAGTTGCCGCTGATCACCGCGACACTGATGGATTACATCAACGGCACCGCGAACGGCGATCCGGAGCAGGTGCGCCGTGCCTTCCACCCGGACTTCAACCTCTACGCCGTGAACGACGCTGACAGCCTCGGGGTCCGGTCCGGCGCGAAGTACATTGATGGTATCAAGGTGGGTGAGAAGAACACGCGACAGGGCCGCATCGTCTCCATCGATGTGGAGGGCAACGCCGCCATGGCGAAAGCGGAGATCGCCATACCCGGCTGGCGGATCTTCACGGACTACTTCCTGCTCCTGAAGTACCAGGGCTCCTGGAAGATCGTGCAGAAGAGCTACAGCTGGCGCGAGTGGCCCAAGGGAGAGGAG
>JADZGG010000426.1 GCA_020854015.1 Flavobacteriales bacterium | reverse complement strand
GCGTCTGGTCCCTTCACCCAAGCCCATTGTTCCAACTCCGGGTCGTACCGCCAGAGTTCCGCACCCCAGCCTGACCCATTCATAGCCGATAGGTAGCCGGATTCGAAATACCAGAATCTGCCATCCTTCCCCGTCCAACGCGCGCCTTCATAGCTGCCAAGAGGACGATTCAAACTGTCCGGTACACCCGGAATTCCAGTCACGGGTTCTTGTTGATGTGTCGTATCACCGCTCACCCAGGTCCATATACCAGGCTGTGACGCAGCGCTGTACGACGCTCCCCAAAAGATCACTCCGAGGATAGCGCGGAACAACATGGCTATGCCTTCGCCAACACTTCCCCCGCCTCCCGCAAATGCGTCTTCCGCGCCTTCCGGATCCTGCAGCTCACCACCTTGTATTCCGGACACATCGCGAGACTGTCACTCACACTCGAGGTGATCAGGTTCAACATCATCTCCGGGAAATGGAAGGTGCTTGAAAGTATCCCCGGCTTCACCTCGTCGGTGATCAGCGCCTTGATGTCCACTTTGCCGCGCGCGCTTTCCACGCAGACCATGTCGCTCTCGGCGATCCCGTGCTTGGCGGCGTCCTCCGGGTTGATGAGCAGCACGTCCTCCGTCAGGATCTCGCCGTTGCCGGTGCGCCGCGTCATGGCGCCGCAGTTGTAGTGCTCCAACTCGCGGTTGGTGGTGATGATGTAGGGGAAGTCCTTCTCGTTGGCGGTGACCTCGGGGCTCTTCTCCCAGTTGTTGAAGATGAACTTGCCACGGCCGCGCTTGAAGGTGTCGGTGTGCAGGATCTCGGTGCCTTTGCCGTCGGCGGCCACGGGCCACTGCTTGCCGTTGGTGCCGAGCTCGTCCCACTTCACGCCCTTGAAGAAGGGTACGATGCGGCTGATCTCGTCGAGGATCCAGGCGGGCTCGTAGGTGGTCTTGGCGTTGCCGGTGCGACGGCCGGTCTTTGCGGCGTAGCGCTCCATGATGTCCAGGATGATCTGGCCATCGGGCTTGGTGCCTTCCACCGGAGCCACGGCGGCGTTCACCCGTTGGATGCGGCGCTCGCCGTTGGTGAAGGTGCCACTCTTCTCCAGGAAGCTTGCGGCGGGCAGTACCACGTGTGCGAGCTTGGCGGTCTCCGTCATGAAGAGCTCCTGCACCACGAAGAGGTCCAGCGCACCCAAGGCCTTGCGCACATGGTTGGTGTTGGGGTCCGTCTGCCCCATGTCCTCCCCGATCACCCACATGGCCTTCAGGGTGCCGGCGAGGGCCGCGTCGTACATCTGCGGGATCTTCTTGCCCACCACGTTCGGAACGTGCACCCCGTAGAAGTCGTCGTAGAGCTTGCTGTACTCGGGCGTGTCCACGGCGAAGTAGCCGGCGCCCTGGTGGGGCTGGCAGCCCATGTCGGCCGCGCCCTGCACGTTGTTCTGTCCGCGCAGCGGGTTCACGCCCACACCGCGGCGACCGATGTTGCCGGTCATCATCGCGAGGTCGGCGATCTGCATCACGGTGAAGGTGCCCTGGTAATGCTCGGTGACGCCCAGGCCGTGGAAGCTCATGGCGTTGGGGGCGCTGGCGTAGGCGATGGCGGCCTGGCGCACCAGTTCGCGGTCCACGCCCGTCTCGCGTTCCATGGCGACGATGTCCACGCCGAGGACTTCCTTCTTGAAGTCTTCATAACCCTCCGTGCGCGTGTCAATGAACTCCTGCTTCACCAGCCCTTCGCTGACGATGTAGTGCATCATCATGTTCAGCAGGGCTACGTTGGTGCCGGGGCGCAGCTGCAGGTGGTACTTGGCGTAGCGGGCCAGCTCGGTGCGGCGCGGGTCGATCACGATGAGCGTCTTGCCCTTCATGATCTGCTGCTTGATCTTGGCACCGGTCACCGGGTGCGCGTCGGTGGGGTTGGCGCCGATCACCATGATGGTGTCGGTGTACTCCAGGTCGATGATGCTGTTGGTGGCCGCGCCGGTGCCGAAGGTCTTCTGCATGCCGAGTGCCGTGGGGCTGTGGCACACGCGCGCGCAGCTGTCGATGTTGTTGGTGCCGGCCTGCACGCGGAAGAACTTCTGCATGAGGTAGTTCTCCTCATTCGGGCAACGCGCGCTGCTTACCCCACCGATGGCGTCGGGTCCGTGCTTCGCGATGATGTCGGCGAACCCATCCACTATATAGGTATAGGCTTCATCCCAGGTCGCGGGCACGAGCTCACCGTCCTTCCTTATAAGAGGTGTGCGCAAGCGCTCCGGGTGATCGTAGAAGTGGAAGGCATAACGGCCCTTGAGGCAGGTGTGTCCCTGGTTCGCTTCGGCATCGTAGGGGGAACGGATGGCCACGACCTTCTCGTCCTTCACCTTCACCTCCAGGTTGCAGCCCACGCCGCAATAGGTGCACACGCTGCGCACCGTCGTGTCGGCCACTGTCTCCTTGCTCTTGAACACATCGGTGATGGCGCTGGTGGGGCAGGCCTGCGCACAGGCGCCGCAGCTCACGCAATCGCTCTTGAAGAAGCTCTCGTCGGTGCCCTTCACAATGTGGTTGTCGAATCCGCGACCGGCCATGGTCAGCACGAACTCGCCCTGCACTTCATCGCAGGCACGCACGCAGCGGTAGCAGCTGATGCATGCACTGAGGTCGCTTACCATATCAGGATGGCTCGTGTCGATCGGCGTGGACAGGTGGTTCTTCCCCTTGGGGTAGCGCACGCTGTCCATGTCGAAGCCGACCTGCTGCACGACGTTGTAGAGTTCGTTGGCGCCGTGGTCCTCTTTCTTCAGCCGCTCGGTATCGTAGTCGGTGAGCACCAGCTCGATGATGTTCTTGCGCAGCCGCTCCATGCGCGGACTGTTGGTGGTGAGGTACATGCCCTTGCCCACGGGGGTGTGGCAGCTGGCCATCACCTTGGTCGGACCGTCCTCTTGCAGAGCTACTTCCACTGAACACACGCGGCAGCTTCCGAAGGGCTCCAGGTTCGGTGCGTCACAAAGCGTGGGTACCGGGTTCGGTCCGATGTGCCGGCGCATGAAGGCCAGCATTGTCTCGTTCTTATTGATCGGGTACGCCTTGCCGTCGATGTAAGCGACGTCGACCTCGGTGGCCACCGCATTGCTCGTGGAAGGAGCGGACTGCGTGCGGGCCGATGGGGGGGCGCTGGTGCCGGTCTTTGCTTGGGGCGTGTTCATGTGGAAAGACGTGATGCACGAAGATAGGAAGGGTGGGGTGGGTGATCGCGGGTGTCGGTGTGCCATTGGTTCGGCCTCCGATTACTTTCGGAAGGCTATGCGACGGCTATGCATCCTTCTTCTGTTCAATCTCACATATGGTGTGAAGGCCCAGGATGGGGAAGAGAAGGTCCTTCCGTACCGTCCTGGTGCGGAGGTGCACGATGAGCTTACCCTGCTCGTCGGATACCATCAGGGCACCCATGGTTTCGCGGAGCTCGGCATCGGGCGCAACATCTATGGCGTCGTTCACCATCCGTTCGGCGTCAGTTACTATCTGGGTAGCGAGGTGCGCGTGGATCGACCCGAACTGCTTGGTGTGAAGGTGGGCGTGTACGGTACGGGAGGTGTTGCCATAGGCGTGCAGTTGATCCAGTACTTCGAAGCAGGCGAGGGTTGCGCTGTGCTGCGACCCGAGATCGGCATCGGCATCTTCAAGGCCAAGCTCACCTATGCATATAACATCGGGCTCGCGAGCGATCGCCTGCCTGGCATCAACACGCACATGCTCACCCTTACGTATGCGTTCCGCGTACTGCGCTTATCGGGTGATGATGCGAAGCGTCCATTGCACTGAACGCAAGTCCATCGTTACGCGATGTGCATCCACTGACGTTGCTCGATGATCACAGCTCAACACTTCATGCGCATCACGTGCTCATGCACATGCATGCGATGGATGCGTGCAACGCATGCGCTGATGATGGAGCACGCAAATGATGTGATGACATTGATCGGTGATCGAAGGATCGATCATGAAGACGCGATCATGCTTTTTAACAACAGGTCGTTAAAAGAACTTCATGACCACGTCGCGTGAGATAGCTCAGAACGGGATACGTTTGTTCAAACCTCCAGAACAAATGGCAAAGAAAGCTGCGAAGAAGGCCGCCAAGAAGGCTGCCCCCGCGAAGAAGGCAACTGCAAAGAAGGCTGCTAAGAAGGCTGCCCCTGCTAAGAAGGCGACCGCCAAGAAGGCCGCCAAGAAGACCGCCAAGAAGGCTGCGAAGAAGAAGTAATAGCGTTCTCGTTACGCTTGAAGGGCCCGTTCATCGGGCCCTTCGCTTTTTGCCCCCGGTCCGTTCATCGCATGTACGAAGTGCGGAACGAAGAGCTAACGCCCCCGTGTTGTGATCGACATGGGGGCGTTCGCATGCACGGACGGTGATCATCATACAAGTATGCTGTATGAGCGCTGCGCTCGCCCCGTCAAGCCCGCGTTGCAAGGACATGGTCGGCTGCGCTGGGATCGATGTGAAGAGCGGGTCGTGCAGCGAAGACGTCGTGCACCGTGCCCGGTAACGAAGAAGGCCCGGCGTTCTTCAACGCCGGGCCTTCACTCCATAAGGGGGGCGATCAGTCCTTCAGGAACTTCGCTTGCAAGGAGCTGCCATTGCCCATGATGTGCAACACGTACATGCCGCTCTTCAGGTCGTTCACGTCGATGGCGCCGTTGCGCACGGTGGTGCGTATCACCTCCTTGCCGGTCACATCGTTCACGATGGCCACGCGGTTGTTCACGTCGTCGGTGCTGCGGATGCGGAGCAGGTCCTCGGCCGGGTTGGGGAACAGCATGAGGGTGTTGTTCACCACCTCTTGTACTGAAGTGCTCATGTCCTCCACGATGGTGATGGTGCTATTGACGGAGGGGTTCAGCACCGTGCTCACCAGACCCGAAGGCCAGTACACGTTGACCTGCGCGATCACCGTGTCCGCACCCAGACCGAAGTGTGTGTTGAGGCTGCTCATGTAGCGGAAGCCATCGCCGCTGCGCACTTCGCGGATCTGGGTGCCCAGTGCGCTGATGATCTCCACCCGCGCGCCGATGGCGCTCACGTTGCTCAGGGTTCCGACCGTGCGGATGGTGAGGTGGTTGTTGTCGTTGCCTTCGTTCATCCAGACCGTGCTGCCGTTCAGCACATCGAGGAAACCGTCGTTGTTCAGGTCGCCGATCGGTCCATTCGAAGGAGACACGCTCGACTGCGTGAAGGTCATGTTGCCGTTGTTCAGCATCAGCGCTCCACCACCGAACACGTCCAGGTAGCCGTCGTTGTTGAAGTCGTGTGTGACGAACTCGATGCTGGTGCCGGTGAACAGGTCGTAGCCCGAACCCACGGAAACGTTGGTGAAGGTGGTGCCATCGTTGCGCAGGAGCTTGTGCCCACCGCCGGTGAAGGAGCTGGCACCGATCAACACGTCCATGTCGCCATCATTGTCATAGTCTCCCCAGGCGCTGGACCAGCTCTGGTGGTAGGGGAATGCTCCCGGGGTTTCGGCCAGGTTCAAGCTTGCGGCCACTTCGGTGAAGGTGCCGTCGCCGTTGTTCCTGTGCATCTGATCGACCGCTGCCAGTGAGTTCGCACCACGGCACTTCGCAATGAACATGTCCACATCATGGTCGTTGTCGTAATCCAGGAAGATCGAACCGTAGTTGCCTCCATCCGGCGTGTCACCGAGCCCACCTTGATAGTAGGTGAAGTTGTTGGAACCATCGTTCAGGAAGTACACGTTGGGTTCCACATCGTGGCAGCTGAACACATCGAGGTGACCATCGTTGTTGAGGTCGACCGTGTTGGAGCGCTGGCAGAAGATGTACTGCGGGAAGGAGGTCTCAGTGTAGGCGCTGCCGTCGTTGTTGGCCAGCATCAGGGTGATGCCGCTGCCGGCATAGACCAGGTCGTTGTAGCCATTGCCGTCGAGGTCGCCGGCGCACATGCTCCAAGAGGGTTCATAGTCCGCGCCGCTCGTGGGCAGGGTCACCGCTTGGAAGCCACCACCGGAGAGTTGGTAGTTGATGTGGATGCTGGTGGCGGAAACGTCCACGGCGTCATCCAGGCCATCGGCGTTCATGTCGACCACGCAGTAAGCAAAGCCGGCCACACCGGTGAGGCCTGTTGCCGTGAAGCCTGCAGGCGGAGGAGGTGGGGGAAGGGTCTCCAACAGGCGGAAGTCAAAGCCGTTCGCGCTCCACCGGTTGTCGAAGGCGATGGTGTAGGTGGTGTTCGCCGTCACATTGAAGGTGCACACGGAGAGGTAGCCCGTGCCTGAGTCATCATCACCGGCCACACAGTTGAGGGCGCCACAGCTTCCGGTGTAAACGTGAACGCGTGTGTCCTTGCCGGCGTTCACCGCCAGGTCGGTGGTCACGGTGATCGAGGTGTCAGCAGTGGCCGTGAAAGCGTACCACTCTGAGGCGGTGGTGTTGCCCAGGCCGTTGGGTGCACAGATGGGCGAGGGGATCTCGGTGCCGTTCACAGCGGTCACCGTGTAGGTGCCTAGGGTGATGGGCAGCGCTGTGGCGCATTGGTCCTGCGCCTGCACCTGCCAGGTGCAAAGGCCTAGGGCGGAAAAGAGGAGTGATCGTTTCATGGTCGTTGGTTCCGGTGGTTTAAGGACAGGGAGGATCGAGGGAATTGATCCAGGTGCTGATGAG
>JADZGG010000425.1 GCA_020854015.1 Flavobacteriales bacterium | reverse complement strand
CTGGTTCTGGCGCGGCTGGTTCTACACCACCGACCACGTGGACATCCAGCTGGCCAACCTGAAGTACAAGCGCATGGACCCGCGCGATCCCTTGATGGCCGAGCAACTGAAGCGCGCGGACAAGAGCCGCGAGGTGCCCGACCTCAGCCGTGAGCGCAACAAGACCGACGTGGCCCAGGTGGTGGTGGAGCGCGACCCGAGCACCAAGGACTTCTACAACAATTATGACCCGATTACCGCAACGGAACGCGATATGGTCGCCTACGAGAAATGGAAGAAGAACCTGAAACCGGAAGAGCTGGCGCTGCTGAACGAGGATCTCTACCTCTACGAGCTCCAGTTCAAGAACATCGGTGGGCTGGTGATGCCCGTGATCCTGGAGTGGGAGTATGCCGACGGCACCAAGGAAGTGGATCGCATCCCCGCCGAGATCTGGAAGACCAGCGACGACGTGACCAAGGTCTTCGTGAAGCGCAAGGAGGTGAAGAACGTCACGCTGGATCCCTTCCTGGAGACCGCCGACTGCGACCTGAACAACAACAGCTGGCCGCCGAAGATGGTGCCCACACGCTTCGATGTCTTCAAGGAGCGGGAGTGGCGCCAGCCGAACCCCATGCAGATGGACCGGAACAAGCAGCAGCAGGGTGGGGAGATGAAGGGGCAGTAGCGGCGCCGCATGTCATGAACGGAAGGTGGATGTGGTTGCTCATGGTGGCTTTGGTTCTCCCGTGGCTCGGTTGCAGCTATCCACGTCATGGCTATTGGGGTGATCGCCACGTCTATGCTCCAGGGGCGTTCACAGAGGTAAGTCGAGACACGATCGCTTCGGCTGACTCGACCGGCGCCCCGGACATCGATCAGTACATTCCCAAGCGGCTGCGGGACTTTAGGAGCAGCCCCATGTTCTATGTACCCATGGGAGGTGGTGAAGGTCCAGTGATGAGTGTTGTGGATCGCGAGATGCTTTTAGGCGGAAAGTTTCCCCTGTATCAAGAAGGCCATTGGGTGCCATACGTTGTTGTGGTGACCTTCTACATAAGAGGCGACGCGAATGAGAGCTACTTGTTCGTTCCGGGAGCAAAGCGCCCAGTATTGTTCGAGGCTAGGATCGTGTGACCTTCCGGAATGGTGCCGCGAGATAGTGCTCTGGGCTCATCCTTTGACTATACCTTGAATCACCCTCCACTGATCTCCCATGCTGACCAACTGTAGCGCAACTCGGCCGCTTATCTTTGAGCAACAGCAACTGTCATGAGCACCTCCGAACTCAAGCTCAGCCTAATGGAGCGCCTGCTCCTTGAGAAGGACACCGCCTTCCTGCAACGCATCAAGGACCTGTTCGACCGGCACGGTCGTGCGGATGTGGACTTCACGGAGGACGAGATGGTTGAGCTGCGTGAGATCGAACGCAGGCAGGAGAGCGGTGAGGATGCCTACGTGTCGATGGACGAGGCCATGCGCATGGCGCGTGAAGCCCTGGGTAAATGAGCTATTCCTTCCACGTCCGCGTTGAGGCGGTGCGTGAGTTCTCTGCAGTCGCCATCTGGTACGACAAGCAACGCAAGGGCTTGGGTCATCGCTTTCTCGATGAACTACAGCGTTGCTTCACCTTCATCCGCAGCAACCCGTACGGATACCAACTTCGCAAGGGTGACTTCCGCCATGCCGCATTGGACGATTTCCCATATCGCGTCGTCTTTAAGGTCAAGGGGAATCAGGTGTTCGTGTATCAGGTTCGACACACCAACCGCAAGCCCAGCAAGCGCTTCGGCCCGTAACTCCTACCGCACCTCCACATACCGCACCCGATACGGATCCGGTGCCCACACGCCGCGCTCCAACGTGGGATGCGGCATCTGCCGGAACCGATAGCGCCCTTGCGGTAGCGGCTTCATGGTGAAGCCGAACGACTGCGGCTGCATGTCCTCGCATTGCGCTGGGAGGGTCGCACCGAAATAGAGAAAGACATCGCGTACTTCGCTTTCCTTGCCGCGCGGTTGCATCTTGGCATAGGCCTCATACTGCCCGCAGGAGCCACCGATCCAGTGAAAGGTCACGGTAAGCTCATCGCTGCTGGTCGGAGCGGCCGGGAGGACCGTCAGGTCCTGCTCGGAGATCTCCGTCCAAATGCTGTCGGGGTCCACCGTGAAGGAGATGGGCACTGACTGGCGGATGTAGCGGTAGATCGTGCGGTCGCTGGTGACCGCGATGTCCTCGACCGAGGCGGGCGTCCACCGTTGGCTGAGGCGCACCACGCGTATCAGTTCGGCATCGAGTTCGGGGTAGTTGCCGCCGTTCAGGTGCACCTCGTGGATGTAGCCGCTTTCCTCCACCATCGCGAATCCGGTGATCGTGGTGTGCACGTTCAACCGCTCGATCAGCGGCTTGCTGAAGCGCGTGTGCAGTTGCTGTTCGAACCACGCCTCGCCGCCGGGATGCAGGGGTGCTGCAGCCTTGGTGGGTTCGGGCAGGGGCGCGTAGAGGCTCCACCCGAAGTTCATGATGTTGAGCGGTCGGATCCAGCCGGCCTCACGCCCTCCTCGATGGATGGCCAGCAAGCCACCGTGGCAAGCGATGGTGTCCGTCGTTCCGAAAGGCTGCTCCAAGGCCAGACCGGGGCGCTGTGCGTCGCGCGGGTATCGATCGCCCGGGTCTCGTTGATCGGCCTGACAGCGCCCGAGCTCCTGGACATCGAACCGGTACCAGCCGCTGGTGAACGGGATCCGGATGATCGGATAGCGCACATCGCCCCACATGTCCTCCAGGTCCACCTGCATCTCCTGTCCGGTCCACTTATGGCGGATCGTCCAGGTCGTGGAAGAGCGACCACAGCCGGTCCGGAAGTTGAGTGACATCAGGCTGTCACCGCTAAAACGGACACTGGTCCGTGGCCCGTCGCCGGGTTTGATCGTGTACGACGCGGACGTGTCGCGCATCGCCGGGTAGGGCAGGCTCAGTTGCACCGAGATGCTGGAGCAACAACATTGAGCCTGTACGGTGGAGGTGCCGATCAGGAAGAGCAGGAGGAGAAGATGGGTGCGACGCATGACGTCGCTCCGTACACGCGAGCGACCGAGGCGTTCGATCACCGCACCACCCATAGCCGCTTCGGTTCGAGGCGGAAGCGCACTTCGTTGCCGATGACCACGGGTTCCCCATCGAGGTGGGCCAAGGTGCCGGCCTGGTGCACCAGCGCTTCGCGTGAAACGATGGTCTTGATGTACTTGCTCTTGTTGGCGCGGCCGGTGTACACATCGTAGAACGCCTTCATCAGCGGGACGAAGGAGGGCTTGCTCACCAATTGGAGCTCCGCCAGACCATCGTCCGGCGCGGATCCTGGGCTGATGATGGCACCGTTGCCGAACTCGCGCGTGTTCGCGAACACCATCATGAGCACCTGGTGCTCGGTGGTCTCGTTGTTGGCCTTCACCACCACGCGCATGGGTTTGGCGCCGAGGATCTCCTTGAGCGTGATGCGCATGTACTCGCTCATGCCCCGGCCCTTGCTCTTGTCGAATTCGTGCGATACGCGTGCGTCGAAGCCGATGCCTGCGGTGCCGAGGAAGAGCCGATCGTTGAGGTAGCACACGTCCATGGCGCTGGCCGTGCCGGTCATGGCGATGCGCAAAGCCTTCACCGGATCGAGCGGCAGTTTCTGCGAACGGGCATAGCCGTTGCCACTGCCCATGGCCACGATGCCCAGCGGAACCTTCGTGCCCACGAGCCCTGCTGCGATCGCGTTCAAGGTGCCGTCCCCGCCGACACTGATCACGCGATCCGCACCCTGCTCCACGGCGGCGCGGGCCATGGTGGTGCCCTCGCCCGGCCCGGTGATCACTTGGATGTGGAGCGCGATCCCCAGGTCATGCGCAATGGCCCGTGCACTGTCCTGTACGGTGAGCGCGCGCTTCTTGCCCGCACGGGGGTTGAGGAGGAGGGTGACCTTCATTTCACTAAGACCATGTCGCGCTTCAGCAAATGTGCATGGAACTGCTGGATCGCGGCCTGCAACTGGCGGTTCGGCCCCGCGATCTCTCCCACACGAGCCTTGGGTCCACCCTTATCCTCCCGCAAGCGTTCAGCCCAGAGGACCTTTTCACCATCCGTTCGGATCTGCACTTCATCCGTGATGATCATCCACGTCGCGTTGCCTTCGCTTACTGCGGAAGGCATCCGTTCATTGCGAATGGCGCTGGCTCCAAAGGAGAAGAACGGCTTGGCGTGTCCGATCAGGTCGAACACGGTCGGTGCGATGTCGATCTGCTGGGTGGTCCGGTGTTCCTTCTTCGGCAGGATGCGACCTGGCATGTAGTATACCAGCGGGATCCAATGGTCAAAGGCCGTTCCGCTGAGCTGTCCGTCGCGCTTTAGATCGGCCGTGTGGTCCGCGGTGATCACAAAGAGCGTGTTCGCATACCACGGCATCTTCTTCGCGGTCTCGAAGAACTGCTGCAACGCATGGTCAGCATAGCGCAGGGTGGGGTGGATCGGCATGGTGCCTGCGGCGAAACGGTGCGCGTCGTTCTCGGGCAGGTGGTAGGGGTGGTGGGAGCTGAGCGTGAATATCGTGCTATGGAAAGGCTGCGGGGTGTTGTTCAGCTCCGTGGCGAAGTACTGGAGGAAGGGCTCGTCGCGGATGCCCCAGATGCCGTCGTTGTCAGCCGCGTCCGGGTATTCGTCCTGCCCTACGTAGCGCTGGTACCCCGCTAGGCGTGTGAACGTGTCGAAGCCCATGGTCCCGTTGCGACCGCCGTGGAAGAAGCTCGTCGTGTAGCCTTGGGCCGCCAACGTGCTGGCGAGCGAAGTGAAGGGCACATCGATGGCCGGCGAGTTGATGAAGGCCTCCTCCATGAGCTTGGGCATGGAGGCGATGATCGCGGGCACCCCATCGATGCTGCGTCGGCCGTTGGCATAGGCGTGCGTGTAGGTGAGCCCGTTCGCCATGAGCGAATCGAGGAAGGGCATGTAGCCTGGAGCCTGTCCGGAAAGCAGCTTGCTGTAATTGGCACTGAAGCTTTCCAGGATGATGAGCACCACGTTCGGCTTGGTACCGGCGATCGCCGTGTCGCCGTATTGATGGATCACAGGCCAAAGGCGGTCCGCTTCGGCATCGGTCATGTACCGTCGTTCCTGGATGGTCGGTTTGCCCAAGCTGGTCATGATGGTGAAGGGCGTGTTCAGCACCACGGGCATGTAGGCTGGCTCCGCATACGAACTGGCATCGATGACCATCAAGGGGATCAGCTGGACACCGCCGCGCGAACAGAGCACCACGAGCGCTACGGCCAAGGTGCGCCACAGCCACTTCGGTCGCGCGGGCACGTCTTTTCGCGGCAGCTTTCCCGCAAGGGTGTAGGACCACATCGCCAGCACAAGGCAGCCCAGAAAGAGCAACACGATGTACCAATAGTCGCGGATGAAGACCGGGGCAAGGCTGACCAGATCGCCACCGGCGGTCATGATGCCGAAGAGGTCGGCGGTGCTGCGCTTCAAGGTGAAGCCGTAGTAGACGATGTCGATGCAGTTGAAGAAGAGACCAAGCGCATTGATGCCCAGGAAGACACCCTTCTGGATCCGTGCGAAGCGGGGGGAAGGGTCAGGATGGACGAGCGCCAGTACCACCCAGGGCATGTTCAGCCAGGCCAGCGCGCTGAGGTCGAAGCGGATGCCGCCCAGGAACGCTGAAAGCGGTGAATCGGGGAATTGGTCGCGGTTCAGCCCCCAGAAGAGCAGACGCAGGAGTGTGTACACCACCACCATACCGCCCAGGCGAAGGAGCAGCACATACAAGGGACGGAGGCACGCGAACACGGATGCGAAGATGCGGAACGGCGGGCCGAGGTGCTCCATCGGTCGCTGAGGCTCCCCGTCGCGGCTAACTTCGCCCCGCATTTCAAGCACCATGATCGATACCATCGAGAAGAAACAGCTGGCCTTCGACCGCCGGAACCTGACGGACGCGGAGCTGCTGGACATCTACGAGCACATCCTGCGCCCACGCCTGATCGAGGAGAAGATGCTGAGCATGCTCCGCCAAGGGCGCATCAGCAAGTGGTTCAGCGGCATCGGACAGGAG
>JADZGG010000424.1 GCA_020854015.1 Flavobacteriales bacterium | reverse complement strand
TCCTGGATCGGGGTATTGAACACGCGGTGGTCGCCGAAATCCTTCGCCAATGTGGCGGCTTCACGGAAAACACCACCAAGACGAGCACCCACATCCTGCCCGTATAACAGGCAACGCGGATCCTCCTGCATCAGCTCACGGATAGCGAAAAGCGCACTGTCGACCATCACGGTCGGCTCTCGGTCCGATGGGGCCCGTTCGCCTTTCTCCTCGGTGACCGATGTGGGTGCGAACATGTGTGTGTACAAGTCCTCCGGACGAGGGTCCTCTGCATTGCGTGCCAGCTCGAAGTCGGCCTTCACACGGGCGATGGCCTCTTGTTCCAGCTTCTTCAGCCCGTCCAGTTGGAAGCGCTGTTCGAGCAACTGCTGCATGAAGCGCGGGTGCGGGTCGCGTTTGCGGTGTTCAGCAAGGTTCTCCGCGCTGCGGTAAAAGTCCATGCGCACACCACTTGTGTGGTGGTTCAGCAGCGGCACCTTCGCATGCACCAGGAAAGGCCGACGCTCTTTTCGCACAGTGGCGATCACTTCGTTCAGCGTTGAGTAGCAGGTGGGAAAGTCCGTCCCGTCGATGGTGCGCACCTCCAGTCCCTTGAAGCCCTTGGCATAGTGTGTGGCATCACCGGCACGGATCTCGTCGGCGCTGGCACTGATGTCCCATTCGTTGTCCTGCACCAGGTAGATGATCGGCAGCTTCTTGAGCACCGCCATCTGGAAGGCCTCGGCCACTTCACCTTCCGTGATGGAGGCATCGCCGAAGGAACAGACGACGACGGGAGCTTCTCCGTCAGCCGCGCCGTTCATGTCGTGCGGGATCCCGGCCTGTTCCTTGAACCACAGGCCCATGGCGATGCCGGTCGTGGGGATGGCCTGCATGCCCGTCGCGCTGCTTTGGTGCGGGATCTTCGGCATGTTATCGCTTCGCAGGCTAGGATGACAGTAGTAGCTACGGCCGCCGCTGAAAGGGTCGTCGCGCTTGGCCATCAGCTGCAACATCAGCTCGTAGGGCCGCATGCCGATACCGAGCAGGATGCTGTCATCGCGGTAGTAGGGGCTCACGAAATCCTGCGGCTTCAGTTGCAGCCCGAGCGCCAGTTGGATGGCCTCGTGCCCACGGCTGGTGGCGTGCACGTACTTGCTGGTGAACTTGAAGTGCTCCTCATAGGTCTCGGTCATGGCCTTCGCCGTGCACATCAGTTCCCAAGCGCGAAGCAGCGTGTCCGTGCTCGGTGCGGTGGTGGTGCCGGTGGTCCCGAGCGCTCGGGAGGTGGTTGCGGTGGACATTGGGTGGGGACCTTACAGGAGCGGCGAAAATACGATGCGGGCGGTGGGCACGGGCCCAAGCCTCGCCGATACCTTTGACCCAATTCCAACAACCAATGAACCAACGCAGCGCGCACGAGATCGACCACCGCGTGGTCGGTGACGACATCCAATGTGTGGAGATCACGCTGGACCCGCAGGAGACCGTGATCGCCGAGGCCGGCAGCCTGATGATGATGGACGATGGCATCCAGATGCAGACCATTTTCGGCGACGGCACAGGGCAGGAGCAAGGCATGCTGAGCAAGGTGTTCAGTGCGGGCAAGCGGGTGCTCACGGGTGAGAGCCTCTTTATGACGGCTTACACCAACCAAGGCGCTACGCGCAAGACCGTGTGGTTCGCTGCGGCCTATCCGGGCAAGATCATTCCGCTGGACCTGCGCAACTACGGTCAACGCCTTATCTGCCAGAAGAACTCCTTCCTGGCTGCGGCCAAGGGCATCACCGTCGGTATTGAGTTCAGCAAGAAGCTTGGCCGGGGTCTGTTCGGTGGCGAAGGCTTCATCATGCAGAAGCTCGACGGCGACGGCATGGTGTTCGTACACGCGGGAGGAACGATCGTACAGAAGGACCTTGCGCCCGGCGAACTTCTACGTGTGGACACCGGTTGCCTCGTGGCCATGACCGTGGGCGTGCACTACGATATCGAGTTCGTGGGCGGTATCCGGAACACGCTGTTCGGTGGCGAGGGCCTCTTCTTCGCCACGCTGCGTGGCCCCGGCCATGTGTGGATCCAGAGCATGCCCTTCAGTCGACTGGCGGACAGCATTGTTGCTGCGGCACCCCGTGCTGGCGGTTCAGGCCGTGAGGAAGGAAGTATCCTCGGCGGGCTTGGACGCCTGTTGGACGGCGATAACTAGGATAAGCGAGAAATACGAGAAGGGCCCCGTAAACGCGGGGCTTTTTTCATTGGGCCTGACCCTTGTCGCCATCAAGCGCGGTGAGGAAGCCCTGTACGACACCCATGAGGAGACTGAAGCCGAGCGCCCACCAGAAGCTCTCGACCACAAAGCCAGGCACCAATTTGGCAGCCAGTAGCACCATGCCCGCGTTGATCACCAGCAGGAAGAGTCCCAAGGTGAAGATGGTGACCGGGAGCGTGAGGAGTATGAAAAGTGGGCGGACGAAGGTGTTCAACAGGCCGAGCACCACGGCCACCAGCAGGCCGGTCATGAAATCCTCGGCGTGCACGCCGCTCAAAAGCAGGTCGGTGACGAGGACAGCGATGGTGGAGATGATCAGGCGGATGATGAGCTTCATGCCGTGAAGATGGCGAATGGGTCTGAAAGGCGAAGCGGCCAGTCGACCTTGCGCCGCTGACCGCTTCGAAGGGTCCAGTTCAGGAAACTACTGTTTCAACAGCTTGCGCGCCTCCGTGGCATCACCCTGGCCGACCACGAGGAAGTAGGTGCCGTCCGGCAGGTCGCTGAGGTCGAGCAGGCGTTCGTAGGCACCCTTGAATCCCGTGATCGCTTCGTGGTACACCCGTTCGCCCCTGGCAT
The DNA here is from genome assembly GCA_020854015.1 of Flavobacteriales bacterium. GTDB lineage: Bacteria > Bacteroidota > Bacteroidia > Flavobacteriales_F > PHOS-HE28 > PHOS-HE28. The sequence goes on along the minus strand of JADZGG010000424.1, from coordinate 2,898 downwards.
CGTGAACGTCAACAGTAATGTCTCCGCGTTCGGCCACCATGAAGGAAAGTCGGAACTGTCCGTTCGGTCCATCGGGCGCAATGCGCAGATCGTTCCAGCCGAGATCGCGGGCCAGGTTGTTCACGCCTCTGCTCCGCAATAGTTGCGTGTCCTCGGGGCTCAGTTCGGCGGCCGGTGGCAGCATGCGCGCTTCACGCACCACATCGCTGCGGAGTTCTCGACGCAGAATATCCATTTCGCGGCGTAGCTCCTCCATTTCCCTGCGGAACTCGGCTCTGTCCGGCGAGCTGTCGTTCATGTCCCGCTGAAGCTGCTCCACATCACGACCATGTTCTTCCATGTCGCGGTCGTGTTCGTCCATGTCGTGGTCATGCTCGCTCATATCCCGCACCTGCTGCTCGAGATCGCGCTGGTATTCCGCCATGTCCCGTTCGAATTCCGCCATGCTTTGCTCGAAGTCGGCGCGCTCTTCGGCGCTCATTGAGCCGCTGAAGTTCGGCATCGGCGGCATGGGCGGGATGGCCGGCATGCATGGTTGACCAGGGAATGAGGGTGCATCCGGGACATCGAACTGCGCACCGAGAGAGCCATCCAGTTCAACACGTTCTCCGTTCCGGGTCACCTGCATGTTCGCCTGTTCTCCCGGGGCCATGTCGGTAATGAGGTCGGCGAGTTCACTGAAGTCCTTCACCTGCTCTCCGTTCAAGCGTTCGATCACATCGCCGTTCAACAGTCCCATCATGGCCGCCGGCGAGCCTTCGATGACCTCCGTGACCAGAACACCCGCTCCATCCTTATGGTCCTCACCGTTGACACCTAGGAATGCCTTGGGTTCGGTCCGGTCCCAATTGTCATTGAAATAGGCGTTCCAGTCCATGCCTTCACTACCGGAACCGTTCCAATTGAAGTTCCAGCCCTGCGCCTCCTCCTCCCGTTCACCCAGCGTCAGAGCCGTGGTGTTCTTGTTCTTGCCGCGGTAGTACACCACCTTCACCACATCGCCGGGCTTATGGTCCCGCAGTTCGGTCACCAGCGCATTACCACCTGTGATAGCATGCCGGTCCATTTCCACGATCACATCGTTCGCGCGTAATCCTGCTTGCCAAGCGGGATCGTTGTCTTCCACGGAGGTGAGCATGCATCCGGTCCTGGTCGGTGGTCGCTTGGCCTTGTCCGCTCGCCCGTTCGGGTCGTAATCACAATAGTTCACGCCCATGTAGGCGCGACGCTCGGGCAGATCGGCCGCTTCGTTGTCAAGCATGCTGAAGGCCAGGCTCATGTCGTTCAGCAGGCCGCCTTCCTTCAACCGTCGCACATCAATGATGAGGTCCTCACCCTTTCCCATCATGTTCAGTTCGTCCACAACACCCAGTTCACGCAGGGCGTTCTCCAGACCCTGCTCGTCGGTCAGGTCGAACTCGCGAATGATGTGCGAGGTCTCACCGTTCTCATTACGCGTGATCTCGATGCGGACCTTGTGGTCGCCTTCGCCTCCTTGTGCCAAGGCCATGTCCGGAGCGAACAGGCTGATCGCAGCAAGGCTCGGTAGCAGCGAAAGGGGCTTCATGTTCCGTTGTTGGGTGCGACAAAACTACCGGGGCCTGCGAGGGGCCTGGTGTTAAGGAACGTTAGATCGTGTTAAGCGCTACTCCCCCTTGTAGCGTTCCATGGCGCGGCGGTCCTGCTTGGTGGGGCGTCCCGTTCCAGGGTCGCGACCGTCCGCCTTCACCTTGCGGGCAAGCTCCTGCCGCTCAAGGTCCTCCCACGAGGTCACTTCCTTCACATGGTCCGGCACCAGCTTGGCGCCCATGCGGGTGGAAGGCATTCGGATGATCTCGAACACACGCCAGATGGGTGGTTCACGAAGGGCCATGCGGTCGCCGATGCTCACTTCGGCGGAAGGCTTCACTTCGCGGTCGTTCAGCTTGACGCGTTCCTTTTGGCACGCTTCCGTGGCCAAGCTGCGCGACTTGAAGAGCCGGATGCACCAGAGGAACTTGTCGATCCGCATGTGTGCCGTCAATCTGTGCTTCTCGGAAGCACGAGAAGCGCTCCGAGCGGAGCGCTTCTCATCGTGTGACCCCGGAGGGATTCGAACCCCCAACCAACAGAACCGGAATCTGTCATTCTATCCAATTGAACTACGGGGCCGGCGGCGCGAAGATAGCCGGAGCGCGTTATCGGTCGCGCTGATCACCTAGACGCTTCAATGCGATGAGGTCGCTTACCGTACTGACAGCGGGCCAATCCGTGCGAAGTTGCTCAGGCGCCAAAGGCAACCAGGCAACGGCTGAATCACGTAGAGCATTCAGCGCTTCTGGCGTACGGAAGATGTCTGCGATGGCTGTGGCCTTCGTTACCGTATCGGTGCTGAACTTGAACCCTTGCGCGGCGGAGATCCCGGCCAACCACAAGATCACTTGACCCTGTGTGCCGGCCATGCGGTCCGCAGGTCCATTGCGGGTAAGCACAAAGGTGTCATGATCACTTTGCAGGTTCTTTGGCATGGAAAGCGTGAGGGTGTTCTCGGTGACCGTGTAGGTGGAATGGGCGCTTAGCTGGCGCCACAGAATGTCAAGCCTACCATCACTTGAGACACCCCAGGTGCCATCCTGTTCCAAAGGAGGTTTGGTGTCGCTTATCCGGGTGGTCATCAGCGCTTCTCCTCCCGGCTGCAGGTAGAGCATCACTTCTCTTTTTCGCATCGGATCGTTAAAGGAGGCGGAGTAGCGGCCGACCAGTGCAGCTCGAGGGCGGGGTGGGCAGCTCAGGGTGGCGTCGATGTGCTCGATGCGGCTCACAATGAAGGCGGTATCGCGCTGGCCGGGGTGCTGTTCCGCCAGATGCCCGGTGAGCCAGGCCTTCATTCGTTGGCCACGGATGCTGCGCTGGCTTTCG
>JADZGG010000423.1 GCA_020854015.1 Flavobacteriales bacterium | reverse complement strand
TGCTCGAGCGCGGTGAGGCTGGTGACAACTGCGGCATTCTGCTCCGCGGTATCGAGAAGGACCAGATCCGTCGTGGTATGGTCATAGCGAAGCCCGGTAGCATCACCCCGCACACCGAGTTCAAGGGTGAGATCTACGTGTTGAAGAAAGAGGAAGGTGGTCGTCACACTCCGTTCCACAACAAGTACCGCCCCCAGTTCTACTTCCGTACCACGGACGTAACGGGTGAGATCACGATGGAAGCGGGTCGCGAGATGATCATGCCCGGCGACAACGTGAGCATCACGGTGAAGCTGATCGTGCCGATCGCCATGGACAAGGGTCTGCGTTTCGCTATCCGCGAGGGTGGTCGTACCGTGGGTGCCGGCCAGGTGACGTATATCATCAAGTAAGACAACATAGCACCAATTGGAGGCAGGGCCGTCCCGGATATCCGGGACGGCCTTCGCCGCCGAAAAGAGAAAAGTGAACGGGTTCTACGGGTGTAGCTCAATTGGTAGAGCGAAGGTCTCCAAAACCTTAGGCTGCGGGTTCGATTCCTGCCACCCGTGCCAAAGCGATCATTAACTGTGGCAAGCTTCAAGACATATCTGAGCGAGAGCTACCACGAGCTCGTCAACAAGGTGAGCTGGCCTACCTGGAAAGAACTCCAGAGCAGCGCCATCATCGTGTTGGTGACCGCCCTGCTCATCAGCCTCATCGTGTTCATCATGGATTACGTCTTCGGCGTACACAACATGACGAACAACAACTTCTGGAAGGGCATCCTAGGCTTCCTCTACAAACTCCTGAACGGTTGATCATGGCCGAGGTGAGCACCAAGAAGTGGTTCGTGATCCGCGCCATCTCCGGTAAGGAGAAGAAGGTGAAGGAGATGATCGATACCGAGATCCGTCGCTCCAACATGGGCACGTACATCAGTCAGGTGCTGATCCCCATGGAGAAGTTCTACCAGATCCGCGATGGCAAGAAGGTCAGCAAGGAGCGGAACTTCTTCCCAGGCTACGTGCTCATCGAGGCTGACCTGACCGGGGAGATCGCCCACACGCTGAAGCAACTGCCCAACGTGATCGGCTTCCTGGGTTCGGAAAAGGGGGGAGACCCTGTTCCCTTGCGCACCAGCGAAGTGAACCGGATCCTGGGCAAAGTGGATGAACTGGCCGAGTCCGACGAAGCCAACCACAATCCTTACCACGTCGGTGAGGGCGTGAAGGTGAGCGATGGACCCTTCAATGGGTTCAACGGTGTGATCGAAGAGATCAACGAGGAGAAGAAGAAGTTGAAAGTGATGGTGAAGATCTTTGGGCGTAAGACCCCCTTGGAACTGAGCTTCATGCAGGTGGAGAAGGAGGTGTAGGAACGACGTTCGCATCGTTCCGAGAAAAGTGGAAGAGTAAACCCGTCCGAGCCGACAGAAAGGAAAGCGCTAAAAAGGACACAACACGTTAGGAATGGCAAAGGAGATCGGTGCCCTGGTAAAGCTCCAGGTAAAAGGAGGAGCGGCGAACCCCGCCCCCCCCATCGGCCCAGCGTTGGGCGCGAAAGGTGTGAACATCATGGAGTTCTGCAAGCAATTCAATGCTCGCACGCAGGACAAGGCTGGCAAAGTGCTGCCCGTGGTGATCACGGTCTATGTCGACAAGTCGTTCGACTTCATCATCAAGACCCCGCCCGCAGCTGTTCAGCTGATGGACGCGGCCAAGGTGAAAGGTGGCAGCGGCGTGCCCCAGACCAAGAAAGTAGGCACTGTGACCTGGGATCAGGTCAAGGCCATCGCTGAGGATAAGATGCCCGACCTGAACTGCTTCTCCCTCGAGAGCGCCATGAGCATGGTGGCCGGAACGGCCCGCAGCATGGGCATCGTTGTTAGCGGCGACAGCCCTCTCACCAAATAACCACGGACCCATCATGGCAACCCTGACCAAGAAGCGCAAGGCCGCCGTCGAGAAGTTCGATGGGACCAAATTGTATGACCTCACCCAAGCCACGCAGATCGTGAAGCAGGTGAGCACCACCAAGTTCGACGCTACTGTGGATATCGCAGTGCGTTTGGGCGTGGACCCCAAGAAAAGCACCGAGATGGTGCGTGGCACAGTGAGCCTGCCCCACGGCACGGGCCGCACGGTGAAAGTGCTGGTGCTGGCCGACCCCGCCAAGTGCGAGGAGGCCATGGCCGCCGGTGCCGATATGGCCGGTCTCGATGACTATGTGGAGAAGATCAAAGGCGGCTGGACGGACGTGGATGTGATCATCTGCACGCCGGCCGTGATGGCCAAAGTGGGTGCGCTGGGCCGTGTGCTCGGTCCCCGTGGCCTGATGCCGAACCCCAAGACCGGTACGGTGACCATGGACGTGGCGAAGGCCACCAAGGAGGTGAAGGCCGGTAAGATCGATTTCAAGGTGGACAAGTCCGGTATCATCCACGCGGTGATCGGCAAGGCCAGCTTCGATGTGACCAAGCTGACGGAGAACGCCCAGGAGATCCTCCAGGCCCTCGTGAAGCTGAAGCCCAGCACTGCCAAAGGCGCCTACATCAAGAGCATCAACATCAGCAGCACCATGAGCCCTGGGATCAAAGTGGATCCCCGTGTGGTGAACGCCTGATCATAAATCGATCACGACCATGGCAACCCGTATTGAAAAAGACCAGGCCATCAACGAATTGATCGAGGAGATCAAGGCCAACAACGTCATCTACCTCGCTGATTGCAGTTCGCTGAACGCTGAGGC
>JADZGG010000422.1 GCA_020854015.1 Flavobacteriales bacterium | reverse complement strand
GTGGAGCAGGATGGTCTGACCTGGAGCATGCTTCAGCCGGACATGGGAGAGGTGTTGCACGAAGCCCATCACGATGGCATTCGACCGGAATTGCGCGGACATGCTTGGAAGGTGCGGTTCGAAGGAGCCCGCGCTGATGCTGTTCAAGGAGTCATGGCCGCGCGTCATACCAATAACTACTTCCTAGGGAACGACCGCAGCCGTTGGAAGAGCCATGTACCCTTGTTCCAAGAGGTCAACTACTCAGCTTTGTGGGCGGGCATTGACCTGCGCATGTACATGAAGGAGCGTTCTTTCAAATACGATCTGCTGCTCGCACCCAACGCCGATCCGACCTTGATCGCCATGCGTTACGAAGGGTTGGACGGTCTTGCCCTGAACGCGGACGGTGATCTGGTGATGCGTACAAGCCTCGGCGCAGTACGCGAGCTGCGTCCTGTGGCCTGGTATGCGGACGGAGCCAAGGAATCCGTTACCTGTAAGTACGTGCTTGTCGGAGACCGTCTCGGATTCGTATTGCCAGGTGCCGACCGCACTCGCGCCATCGTGATCGACCCCGTTCTTGTGGCGAGCACGCTCAGTGGAACGGGTGACCTCGGAATGACGCAGAACTATGGCCACAGTGCCACCTACGACGCACAGGGGAACATCTACACCGGGGCCATATGCTTCGGTCAGGGGTATCCAGTGTCGACGGGCGCGTTCCAATCCACCTATGGCGGTGGCGGAACTGACATCGCGGTGAGCAAGCTGAATCCCGATGGTTCAGATCTTCTCTTCGCCAGCTATTTGGGTGGAAGCGATGGCGACTACCCGCACAGTTTGGTAGTGGACAATGCCTATAACCTGTGGGTCTATGGATCCACGTCCTCCACCAACTATCCGACTTCGGCGAACGGCTTCGATCAGAGCTTCAACGGCACGGGTTGGGGTACGGAGGATATTGTTGTGAGCAAGCTTGATCAGACCGGAGCGGTGTTGGTCGGTTCCACCTACATCGGAGGCAGTTCGACGGATGGTCGCAACAGCTTCACTTACAACTATGGTGATTCGTACCGTGGCGAGATCATCGCGGATAACGCGGGGAACGCGATCATCAGTAGCTGTTCCAGTTCCAGTGATTTCCCGGTTACTGCAGGTGCAGTGCAGGCAACATTGGGCGGTGGTCAGGATGGTGTGGTGTTCAGTTTGAATCCATACTGCTCAGCGCTCAACTACAGCACCTACATCGGTGGTTCCGGAGGCGAGATGGCCTTTGGCGTGAAAGTGGCGAATGACGGTTCGGTGTACGTGTGTGGAGGGACCGACGGAACGGGTTTCCCGACCACCACCGGCGCTTACGATACCTCTCCCAATGGTGTGCACGATGCCTTCCTGATGCACCTGAACGCGAATGCCACGGTCACGCTCGCAAGTACCGTCTGGGGGACATCTGCGGATGACGAGGCCTTCTTCCTGCAGTTGGACAACTTCGGTGATGCCTACATCTACGGCCAGTGCGACGGCACCTTCACGCCCGAGCCTTCCGGTGTTTTCAATCAAGCTGGCGGTACCTATGTGGCGAAGTTCGACCCCAGCTTGTCGATGCTCGAGATCCAGACCACCTTCGGTGCTGACATGGTCCCTGTCGCTTTTCTGGTGGACGTGTGCCGGAACATTTACTTCTCCGGTTATTCCATCAGTAGTTCGCCCCCCACGACCCCTGATGCCTTGTACCAGAGCGGTGGCTTCTACCTCGCGGTGTTCGCCCCGAACATGACCGCGTTGAACTTCGGTACGTACTACCAAGGCGCAGGACACGTGGATGGTGGTACGAGCCGCCCCGATCCGAACGGCATCGTATACCAGGCGGTGTGCACGAGCGGACCGTTCCCAACTACGGCCAATGCTTGGAGCAACAGCCAACCCAGCGGGTGGGATGTGGGAGTCTTCAAGATCGACTTCGAGCAGGCCGGAGTGCAGACCTTCTCGAGCGCTAGCGCCACCGCAGGTTGCGCGCCAACGAACATCCAGTTCACCGGCACGGGGAATGCCCAGTATTGGATCTGGGATTTCGGTGACAGCTCTCCGCAGGTCACTACGCAGAACGCAACGCACACCTATAACACGCCCGGCGTTTACAACGTCATGCTCATTGGCATTGACAGTACAACGTGCAACGTTGCGGACACGACCTTGATCCCTGTGATCATCAATGCCCCGGGATCACTGCAGCCGACCTTCCTTCTGGAACAGACCACGGATTGTACCGTGCTCGAAGTGGTGGCCACGAACACCACACCCGGGACCTGGCTCATCAGCGATTGGAACATGGGTGATGGTACGCTACTGAGCGGACCGCAGGTGATCCATGAATACACTGGCGTGGGAACCTACTCGGTAACGCTCACAGTGATCGATACGCTTTGTGGCGATACGGCTTTGCTTGTGCAACCGATCACGCTGACGCAAGGACTCAACTTCAATGCAGGACCGGACATGGTAATGTGTCCGGACGGACAAGCGACCATCACGGCCAACCTGCCAGGCGCCACCTATCTATGGAGCACAAGCGCCACCACGCAGTCCATTACCGTGGAGGACCCAGGGGCTTATTGGGTGACCGTCACGATCGGAGGGTGCACGGCGACCGACACCGTGGACGTGGGCTTGACACCCGATCCCGGACCATTGGGCAGCTCCGTGGAGGCTTGTCCTGGCGATGTGGTGACGCTGAGCATTCCCATCGAAGGTCAGAGCTACCTCTGGAGCACGGGGGGCACCGGACAGAGCATTCAGGTGAACGAGTTCGGTCAGTATGCCTTCACGGTGGTGGATGAGTACGGTTGTGAGTGGGCCGCAGTGGCGAGTCTTGCCGCTGACCC
>JADZGG010000421.1 GCA_020854015.1 Flavobacteriales bacterium | reverse complement strand
GTTCTTCCGCGATGTGCGCATGGTGCTGGTCTCGCTGCTGCCCAACCTGGTGCCGCTGCTCTTCATCGCAGGCGTCATGGGCTTCGTGGGCATCGACCTGAAGGTGAGCACCGCCATCATCTTCAGCATCGCCTTCGGGATCGCGGAGGATGACACCATCCACATGCTGGCCAAGTTGCGCCTCCAACTGCTCGAAGGACGCACGGTGCCCTACGCGCTGAAACGCACGTACCTCAGCACCGGCAAGGCCGTCTCCGTCACCAGCCTGATGCTGATCTCGGGCTTCCTCACCCTCATGCTCTCCGACTTCGCCAGCATCTTCTACATGGGCCTGTTGATCACGCTCACCCTGATCTTTGCCTTCGTGGCGGAACTGCTGCTGTTGCCGGCGCTGATCCTCGTGATGTTACGATCCACAACCAAGCTCCAGAAACACGAAGCGGCCCCGTAGGGCCGCTCGCTGAAGATGGTCACGCTGGTTCAGTAGCCCTCATAGAAGGTCTTGAAATCGGCGTCGGCGATGAAGGCGTCCTTGCCTTGGTCGAGCATGGCCTTGCCGGCGCTCTTGTCACCCTTGGTGTCCTTGTAGGTGGCGTAATTCATCATGGCCGCCTTCAGCAGTTTTTTCTGGTCCTCCGGAAGCGTGCCGATGTCGCCCGCGTTGGTCATGGCGGTCTGGAAGCTCTTCATGCTCAGCTCAGCCTCCTTGGCCAGGTTGGTGTTGTACTGGCACAGCGCCAGCATCAACCAAGGCCCCGGGTTCTCGGGGTAGTAGCCTGTCATGGCATCGAAGGTCTGCTTGGCCTTGCTGTAGCCTTTGGCGCCTTCCTCGTAGAAGTTCACGCCGGATTCGCCCGCCATGGTGTTCAATTCGCTCCAGAAGTCGGCGTAGTTGTCGAAGAACTCCTTGTTCTTGTCCTTCTTGCGGTACTTCTCGGCCCACTTCAGCGCGTCCTTGTCGCACTTCTTGTACTCCTCCATGGCCCGGAACTTCTCGATCTTGCTCATCTCGTAGAGGCTCATGGAGATGTACAGGTACGGAAGCGGGTCCTTCTTGGTCTCGTCGTTGTCGACGTAGCCTTGGGCCTTGGCCAGGACGTCCTCGTATTTCTCGTCCACGAATTTCACCAGCAGGTCCTCGTAGACGTGCTTCTGGGCGAAGGTGGGGAGGCTCAAAGTGGCCACCAGGCCGAGCGTCAGGAAGTGTTTCATCGTTGTGCTTCTACGGGCTTGTTGGCAAACTGGATGCCGAAAGTTAACCGAAGCGGGAAATTGGAAGGTGTTACTACCCGGTTCCCTACTCTCCGAACCCCGCCTTCCACCGAACTTCGCGGCCACCATCCTACTTCAACGACCACGGCCGAACCCATGCGCATCGACATCCTTTCCGTGGTCCCCCGTGTGCTCGACAGCTATTTCGGTGAAAGCATCCTGCAGCGCGCCCAACAAAAAGGGCTGGCCGAAGTGGTGGTGCACGACATCCGCGAATACAGCACCGACAAGCACCGCCGCGTGGACGACTACGCTTTCGGGGGTGGTGCCGGCATGGTGATGCAGATCGAACCCATAGACCGCCTGATCACCAAGTTGAAGGCCGAGCGCAGCTACGACGAGGTGATCTACATGAGCCCCGACGGCGAACTGCTGGACCAGCCGCTGGCCAACCGCATGAGCCGCCTTGGCAACCTGATCATTCTCTGTGGCCACTACAAGGGCGTGGACGAACGCATACGCGAGCACCTGATCACCCAGGAGATCAGCATCGGGAATTTTGTACTCAGCGGGGGCGAACTGCCGGCCGCCGTGCTCAGCGATGCACTGATCCGCCTGCTACCCGGCGTGTTGAGCGACGAGACCAGCGCCCTCAGCGATAGCTTCCAGGACGGCCTGGTGGCCCCCCCCGTCTATACCCGACCCGCGGAATACAAGGGCTGGGGCATTCCCGAGGTCCTGTTGAGCGGCCACGAGGCACGCATCGAAGCTTGGCGCCATGAACAGGCCCTCCAGCGCACCCGCGAACGCCGTCCGGACCTGCCCGGCCCCGCACAGGAGGGTGTGGATAGCTTTGGGGAGGGTTAAGCCTTCGGCATTCAGGGAAGATTCCTTAATAGTGCGCCCCCTTCCAAGGGCATGCTGCACGTAAAGCACTGAGCGTCATGGACAAGATCAAGCAACTCGAGAAGGAATGGTCCCCGGTGAAGCAATACGCCGACTTCAAGGCCGGTGACACCGTGACGGTTCACTACAAGATCACCGAGGGCAACAAGGAGCGTATCCAGATGTTCCAGGGTGTGGTGATCCAGCGCAAAGGCAGCGGCAGCACCGCCACCTTCACCGTTCGGAAGATCAGCAACAACGTAGGTGTGGAGCGCATCTTCCCGATCGCCTCCCCCTTCATCGACCAGATCGAAGTGAACAAGCGTGGTAGCGTTCGTCGCGCCCGCATCTTCTACCTGCGCGGCCTGCGCGGTAAGAGCGCCCGCATCCAGGAGAAGCGCCAAGTGGTGCCTCAAGTGGCCAAGGCGAAGTAAGACCTCTCCTAGTGAACTCAGAAAGACCCCGCTTCGGCGGGGTCTTTTCGTTGGCAGGCAGCGTTCCGGTGCGCCGCGCGTCTTCTTGAAAATGCCGCACATGAACACCGGAGCCTGCCGCGAGGACTGGAACGCCATGCAACCCATCACGGATGGACGCTTCTGCGGAAAATGCCAGCACGCCGTCATCGACTTCAGCAGTTGGGACCGGGCGGCCGTGGTGGCCTTCAAGCAACAACATCCTGATGCGTGTGGGGTCTACCTCCCCGAACACCTGGAGCCGGAGCTCATTCCCTTGGTGGAACTCCTGGGAGCGAAGCGTGGATTGCTGGCCGCTGGGCTCGCGCTCGGTGCCATCACCGTCCACGCGCAAACAGCGCCGACAACACCCACCGAACAGACGGCTCCTGAACGTTCAACAAAACCACGACCCGTCATCGCTCCGGAGAACAGGCCCACCGAGGCCATCCCGGGCATCAAGTCCGAAGCCTTTGCCGGTATCTGCACGATCGAACAAGCACCCAAGCCCCCCAAGCGTTACCGCTATCACAAGCTCTACGTGTCGAAGCGCTTCCCCTTCATCCACGTCCGGCTGCCACGAACTATGGGACGCTATGCGGTACATACCCATGACAACATGTTGAGGGTGACCGGTACGCCGAGCTTCTGAAGTAAAACCCAGGCTTCAACCACGGAAACCGATCTGGCCGCTTTCCGCTTTCATATCCATGGTCACTGCAGCTGAGCGCTCCTGGAACTCTTGGTGTGACAGGTAAGTCCGGTCGCGCAGCCAGCGAAGCCGGTTCAATTGATCCTCTCGATCTCCTTGACCTGAGATCGGTCCGAACTTCGCGATAGCGTACTCCTTGGTTCGTTGTCGGAGCGTTTCAATGAAGGCGGAGGCCGCTGCCTCTGATGGTCGCTGCGCGTCCAACGCTAATGCCTCATGACCAATGACCGGAATGAGATAGAAGGTACCCGAACGCATCCAGCACCAGGTCCCGGTCACTAATGCGGCCAAGGACCAGAACAGGATCCCTGACCAACTGATCGCTTTTGCGCCGGTTGCCACACCGATGGCCAATGCGATCATCGCGAACAGCAATGTGGCCATTAGCGAAGGCGGATCGAAAGTCGTCTTCCGCACCACACGATCGAGTTGGAGTTCTTCGTACAACAATGCCCGCTCTTTCAAGGGATGGGCACCACTCTCCTGAACGCGCAAAGTGAACTCGTCCATGGTAACTATGCGTTTCAACGCACCCTTCCGTTGTTCAAGTCTGGCCATTCAGCGTAGTTGTGTCCAAATTTCAATAATCCGCCGCTTCTGTCATGGATTCTGGAACATCACGTCGGGACTAAACACCAGGTGCCCGTTCCATCAAGGCCTCCTGAAAGGGACCTTGATGCCCTTACACCCTCGATGTCGCGTGCCGCAGGATATACGATGAGCCCCCCGCTTGATTCACTGGCCCTCCGCACGCGCCCGCACCCGGTACAGGTACACGTTGCTGTGCCCTTCGATGGCGCCCTCGTGCCGGTCCAGCAACGTGAGCTCGTACGCCTCGGACACTTCACTGTCCCGCGATCGCAGGTACTCGGGATCGTTCACCGAGATCATGTACACCTCTTCGAACCTGCCACGTTGCCACAGCTCACGCAGCCCGCTCGTGTAGAAGTTCGGCTGCTTCGTCGCCTTGGCCAGCTCCTGGTCCCAGCGCAGGAAGGTGAGCTCCTTGCGATGCTCGAGGCAATGGAACGGGCGGTCCAGGAAGGCCGACAGGTTGTTCAGGCACCAGTAGTCGGTGACCACCATGGCCCCTGCCGGCACCTGGGCATAGAGCTCGCGCACCTTGGAGGCGTTCGAGAACGGCTGCGTGCGATCCCGGTTGAGGGCGAAGGCCCCCGCGATGACATGGATGATCAGCACCACGGACAGGAACAGTTGGTGGAAACGGCTCAACGGACGCTCCCGGAGATAGAGCCAGGAAGCGATCAGGAAACCGATCCAGATGAAGCCGACGTAGCGTGCGCTCGTCAAGGGGAACAGGAAGGCCACGGCGGCCGTCAATAGCACGTTGGTGGCCATGAACACCACGCTGCCGCGCACCTTCCGCAGCAGGAAGAACCACACTGCCAGGAACAGCACGGCGCAGCCCCGCACCACCGCCATGCCGTGGTCGCCTTCCAGGATGCGCCGGAGCAGGGTGTTGGTGTTCCAGAAGTGGAGCTCCGTGGTCTCGGGCATGGGGACGAAGGCCTTCAACGGTGCTTGGGCGATGATGTCCCATTGCTTGTCGGTCCAGATGTCCAGCCAAAAACGCAGGTTCAATTGGCTGTCACCGGGCGGGGCGATCTGAAGGGCGGCGGGCAGGCAGAGGAGCCCCCCGATCGCCAGGGGCATCAGCGCGCCGCGCCAGCCTGCGGTCCCCGAGCGCTCCTCCCACGCCCTGTAAGTAACGAACGATATCGCGAGGAGC
>JADZGG010000420.1 GCA_020854015.1 Flavobacteriales bacterium | reverse complement strand
GTTGGCGTGGCCCGGCGATTCTCCTGCGGGGCGCACCTTCGGATCGGTGTTGGCGGCCAGCCAGTCGATATCGATGCGGTGGCTTGTGATCGTCTCCGGAACCATCAGGGCCTCTCCCCGTCGTTCCGCACCCGGTCGTTGTTCGGCATCCATACTTCTTGACCGTATGCCATCGACCCGCGTGAACTGATAACTGATGCCGGTGGTCCGAATGTGGAAGTCCACACCTTGTGTGGCGCCTGTGAATAACACATCGGGGCGCCCGTGGCCGTATTGATCCATGACCTGGCCCTTGTTCTCCTCGAACCGGACCGACCCTGATGCGGGTGTGGCTGGAATGGACTGGGAATAACCCGTGAGCGTACTCCCGACGAGCAGCGCGAATAGGTTCAGGTGCATGTGGTTTCGTGCTTGATGTGCGCTTTCCAAATGTAGACGACATGGGGGCGTTGGGTCCGGATCCTCCCGTGCACGAATTGAAGCAAAGCGAGGAGTTCCCGGGCAACGCTCACACCATCAGCGCCCGTGCGGCTCCATGCTGGGCCAAGGCGATCCATCGCGCACGTAGCGATCCAGGAAGTCACGCGTGGCTTCATTGGCCTCGGGCCGGAATTCCGTGAGGCCATGATCGCCGCCTTCGAAGAGCACCATGCGGAACGGTCGCTTCAAGGCGTAGAGCCGATCGGCCATGTCCATGGCATCCCGGGGAGACACGCGCCAGTCCGATGTTCCGTGCAGGAGGAGGATGGGTGTGGTGGGGCACAACCGTTCCGCCCATTGAACAGGTGAGCGTGTGGCGAGCACGGAATCCCGGTTCGCCGCGTAGCCGGGGATCAGTTCCGCGTAGACCGCCGTGCCCATCTCCGGACGTTCGGCGATGCTACGCACGGCATCGGTCATACCGGCCAGGACCACCGCTGCCTTGATCCGGTCGGTGCGTGTGAGGGCGAGGTAGGTCATGAGCCCACCGCGGCTTCCACCGAACATGCCGATGCGTGCCGTGTCCGCAGCAGGCAGTTGTTCAAGCACGGGGATCAGGTTGAGCACATCGTTCACATCGGCACCACCGAATTCCTCCTGCCCTTCGCCTCCATCGTTCCCGCGGTACTGGCTGGCCACCACCACATAGCCCCACCGGGCGATGTTCACGACGTAGTGGAGCAATTGGCCCGGACCGAGCTTTCCGAACTCACGGTTGCCGCCGCGATTGTAGATGATGCTGGGGTAGCGACCTGGCGTTACAGGTTGAGCTACGAAACCCTTCACCTTCGATCCATTCGACAGGTATGTGATGCGATGGACCGAGACTGCGGCGAGCAAGCTGTCCACCTCCGGCATGGAGGTGCGCATATCGTCCACGAACTCCTTGGGCCATTCGAAAGGTGTTCGCTCCAGTAACTTGCCCTCCTGCGCGGATACGGGTGGGTTCATTCCGAAGTACGCGCAAAGGAGCAGGACCAGGGGTAGGCTTCGCATGCGTACAAAGTACATAGCCAGTTCAGGTGCGATCTTTACCGGAGATCACCGGCGCCTGAGATGCGTTAATTCAGCAGGGCATCAGCGACCTCAACTCGGCACAATTCACAGAACGGCGCTCAACGTCATCTCGTCCAATGAACATAGCGAATCCCAAAGTCGACTGGTTCTTCGATAAGGACGGACAATGGAAGGAGGCGTTCGCCAAATTGCGCGAACTGGCAATGGACAGCGGTCTCACCGATGAGTTGAAGTGGGGCCACCCCTGCTACACATTGAAGGGCAAGAACGTTTTCCTGATGCACGGCTTCAACGACTATTGCGCGTTGCTCTTCCACAAGGGTGCGCTGCTGAAGGACGACCACGGGATCCTGGTGCAACAGACAGCCAACGTGCAAAGCGCCCGGCAGATCCGCTTCACCAGCTTGAAGGAGATCGTGAAGTTGGCACCTGTGCTGCGTAGCTATATGCAGGAGGCCATCACCGTTGAGAAAGCCGGCCTGAAGGTGGCGCTGAAGGAGACCAAGGAGTTCGACATTCCGGAAGAGTTCGCCGCGAAACTGAAGGCGATGCCGGCCTTGAAGAAGGCGTTCCAGGCGTTGACACCGGGCCGACAGCGCGGCTACCTTCTGCACTTCGCTTCGGCCAAGCAGGTCAAGACACGGGAAGCGCGGATCGAGAAGCACATCGAGCGGATCCTCGAGGGCAAGGGAATTGACGATTGAAGCGATCGCCAGGCACCATGCTCACCGCCCTGATCCCAAAGCTGCCCATGCGGGACGCGGCCGTCACGCGTTCTTACTATGTGGACAAGCTGGGGTTCACCCTGCTCGGCGAATACGCCAACTACCTGCTCGTGGAACGGGACGGTCTTGAGCTGCACTTCTTTCGCTCCGCGGAGCTCGATCCCCTGAAGAACGATGGCCAGGTGTACATCCGCACGGATAACATTGACGAGCTCTACCGTTCACTGCTGGACCACGGTGTCCCCATTCACCCCAACGGGCCGCTGCAGACCAAGCCTTGGGGACAGAAGGAATTCGCGTTGTTGGACCCTGACCACAACCTGTTGACCTTCGGGGAGGCGGTGTGAATGCGCCAAGCGAACGGCTCTCACCCCGCCAGCTTCCCGAAACACAGCGAATCGTGGAAGACGCCGTTCCAGAAGATGTTCTCCTTGAAATGCCCTTCCTGCACGAAGCCGTTCTTCAGCAACGCCCGGATGGAACCCACGTTGGCGGGACGTGTGATCGCCTCCACCCTGTGGAACCCATAGGTATTGAACCCGAAGTGCAGAACAGCGGCGATGGCTTCGCTGGTGATGCCTTTGCCCCAGTGATCGCGGGCAAGCGTATAGCCCAGCTCCGCCTTGTGATGCTCCTTCTCCATGCGCCAGAAGCCGATGAGCCCGATGAAGGTGTCGTGCCCTTTTTCCGTGACGGCCCATTGCACGGCATCGTTCGCGGCCACAGCGATCGTGATGCGTTCAATGAGCGCTATAGCATCCTCCACGCCTTCGGCAAGAGGGCGGTTCACGTGTTGCATCACCAACGGATCGGACCGCAGGGCGAAGACGGCCGCAGCATCCGAAGGACGCGCCTGCCGCAGTACCAATCGTTCTGTGGTGAGGGTCGGGAACTCGGAAAGGTGAGTGGTCAGCATCGGTCCATCAGCGCTGCAAGATCACCATGGGCATCGCTGGCAACAGATCCACCGCCGACTCGTTTCCACCATCGCCGTGAGACCAATTGGTCGAGCCGAACTCGTTTCGTTGTCAGGAGCGTGGTCCTCATTGCGGCGCACTGCTCCCCTCATCCTTCTTCTTCTCCCAATGCTCCTGCAGTGACTTGTTGCAGGCGTTCATCAAGGACATGCCTTCACGGGCCAGGTCCTGATAGTCGTTCTCTCCGCGGCGATAGAATCGGGCCATGTCCTTGAACTGGATCATGGCGGCCTCCACTCCCTTATCCTCCACCAAGGGCAGCACGCCCCAATAGCATGTGCGGAAATTCTCAAGGCAGCTATCGAAGGCCAGGGTATCCTCCGCGCTGATCCACAACTGCTCGTCGTGCGGAACGATCAGCAGGTCGCCCACGGCCTTGCCCACCTGTTCATAGGCTTGCAGCTTCTTGTTGTACATGCTGCGCTTGAACTCCATGGTGCTCTCGTGGCTCATCTGGCTGGTGAACTGCCAAGCGCCCACGGAAATGCCCAGCACGGTAAGGATGGGCGTGATCACCTTGGACAGGTCGGTGCTCTTCTTCGGGGTGCTCTCCTCCATCAGCGCGTCAGGTAGATGGTGGTGGTGGCGTCCGTTTTGCCATCGGGCATGCTGGCGAGGCGAAGGCAGTTGGCGTTG
>JADZGG010000419.1 GCA_020854015.1 Flavobacteriales bacterium | reverse complement strand
TGTGAACGCCCTGACCCTGGTGCTCGTTGCGTTGGCCTTCGCTTTCGACCGCCAACAGAACCTGCCCTTGCGCTCTGAAGGCACATTCAGCGCTACCGAAATGCTCGGTATGAGCCAGTTCTACCGCCTTATGCTGCGTGTAGTGGTGGTCACCTCAATCGCCATCCTCGTGGTGCAATTGGAAGAGCTGATGGGCCGTCGGATGTTCCTCGGTTTCCTGCTGGGTCGATACGAGAAGCCCGTTGCCGAGGAGCGTGTGGTGTTGTCCATCGATCTGGTGGGGAGTACCGCATTGGCCGAAAAGCTTGGCGACCTCCGCTACTACCGATTTCTGAACACGACCTATTCGTTCATGACCGACGCGTTGTTGCGGAATGAGGGGGAGATCCATAAGTACGTGGGCGACGAGGTCATCTTCACCTGGCCCATGGAGACCGGGTTGCGCGGGCAGAACTGCCTCGACCTCTATTTCGACATTATGGAGCGCATCGATGCGCATGCGGAGGAGATGCAGCGTGAGTTCGGTGCGGTGCCCAAGTTCCGGGGCGCCGTGCACGGCGGACGGGTCATCGTGGCGCAGATCGGTCACATCAAGCGCGCCATCGACCTTAGCGGTGACGTGATGAACTCTGTGTCGCGCATGCTCGGCGTATGCAATTACATTAAGTCTGACCTGCTCGTTTCCTCCTAGCTGCTGGGTCGCATACCCCTTGCTTCCGAGCGCTTCAAGTTCAGCGTGGAAAGCGTGGTGCCGGTAAAAGGCCGTAAGCGCGAGGTGCGGGTGCAGGCAGTTGAACGATCGGCGCGATGATGATCCGTGTGTTGATCGTTGGTCTTCTGGTGTCGGGCGCCTTCAGGCTCTACGCACAGGAAAGCGGAATGGCACCGTTCACCACCACGAACGACCGTTTCATGCTGTTCGATCACGGGCGTTTCGTGGAGCAGGAACCCCGCTCCCCCAAGCAGGTCTGGATGAACCGTGACCGTCTGATCTACCAGGACCATGGTGGTTCGTTGCGGATGCTGCAGGACGGCCGCACCGTGTTGCTTGAAGCAGATGCGGGAAGCATGCCCATCTGTTCGGACCACGAGGTGGCGTGGCTGAGCGGCGGTGCTTTGAAGGTGGCGCGGGAGGACGGTGCTTACATGGTGGCGCCGAAGGTTGGCGTCTTTACCGTTCAGGACAGTCTTGTGGCTTTCCATGACCTTCAAGCATCGGCACTACAAGTGTGGTGGCGCGGCCGCACGATCACGGTGGCCGAAGTGGAGCAAGGCTCGGAGGCACCCCAATGGAGCAGTGGTGCCAACACATTGACCTTCTACGACCGAAGTCGTTCGCGTGTGTCGCTCTTTCACCGCGGCGAAGTGAAGGTGTTGTTCGACAGCACGGACATTGGTCTGGTGGCCATGGGTAGCGACATCGTGGCGTACTGGGATGATGGTCCCGGTGAGTTCCGCGTCTTTGATCATGGGCGGACCGAGGATCTCGAACCCTTCCGCCCGCGCTCCTTCAAAGCTGGTGATGGGGTTGTTGGTTACGTGTCCAACGGAGGTTCCTTCAAGGGTTACCGGAACGGGTCAGCCTTCACTCTGCTGGATCATGCTCCGACCGAGTATTGGGTACAGGACAGCGTGCTGCTCTTCGTTGACAAAGGCTGGTTGATGACCGAGGAAGATGGGCGTGTCGAGGTGGTCGAACGCTATGTGCCCGAACAATGGGATGTCCGCGACGCCAGCATCTTCTATCTCGACCTGGACCGGGGCATCCATCGTTGGCGGCATGGACAGCGGACGCGCATAGCGGAAGGAATGGCCACCAAGCGCTTCGAGCGTTGGAATGATGTGGTGCTCTGGCGAGGCGATGATGGCGTGCTGCGCTGCTGGTGGAAGGGCAGGCGCTACGAGTACTGAACGGTCAGCCGCCTTCCTGCAGGCCGACGGTCCAAAGGCTCACACTGTTGGTCTTGCCCTTGAGCGGGATCTCGCCGATGTGGCGGGTCGTGTAAACGCGTGAGGGAAGGCGGAGAAGGTCGAGCAGCTCCTTCGAGATCAGGTTGTCCACACCGTGGTCATTGCAGCTGTTCTGGATGCGGGCTGCAGTGTTAACCACGTCACCGGAGAAGATGGTCTCCTTCTTCACCAGGCCCACTTCACCGGTGGTCACCTCACCGTAGTGAAAGCCTGCCTTGAACTGGGGCACCAGTCCGTAGCGTTCCTGATAATGAGCGGACCGTTGTTCCAACTTGCGTCGGATGGTGAAGAAGCATCGGATGCATCGTTGGCCGCGAATTCCTTTGTGCAATTTCCAGGTCACGCTCACTTCGTCACCGATGTACTGGTAGACCTCACCTTCCGAATAGACCACCGGATCGGTGATGTCGGCATAGACGTCGTTGAGCAGTTCGAAGTAGCGGACGTGCCCGAGCTTCTCTGCGATGGTGGTGCTTGAGCGCATGTCCAGGAACATGAAGATGCGAAGCTCCTGACGGGGCTTGTAGTAGCGGCCCAGCAAGAAGCCTACACCACCGCTGCCATACTGGTCGTTCAGTCGGACCATCAACATGGTGCCGCCCATCATCAGGGTATAGTAGAGGAACTGTCCCAGTTGTGTGAGCGAGAAGAGGCGGTCAATGATCGTGGCCTGCCTGTCGATCGGTCCGTGATGCATCAGCACGGGCAGCACCGCGTGGGTGATGGCAACTACAGGAAGTACCAGTGCGGCCATGACGCCCAGGGCTTGTACGAAAGGGAGCACCCGCAGCTTGTCGCGTAGGATGAAAATGTAGATGCCGCCACCGACCAGCCCACCGAACAAGGACCTCCAGAAGTAGGCGTTGATCTCTTCGATCAGGGGTTGGTGAAGCCCGTTCGCGGTGAGCACGTTGTTCTCCAGTACGGCGGCCACCATACCGGCTAGTACCCAGGCCAGGGTGATGCGCAGCGTCCGACGGGAACGCCTTCTGTACTTCTCGATATCGTTGGCCATTCGGGAGGTCCGCAGTGAGCTTACGAGGCTTCCTCCGGCGGTCGGCAAAGATAGCCAGGCGTCAATATGCGTTGCTGTTCTCGGACGATGCCGTGCGCCTGATACGGGGAAGTTCAACGAAGTAGTACCATGCGACGCACAGCAGGCCGAGCACGAAGAAGACCGTGGCCAACGGGCGCGTACCATCGTTCCAATGGAACTCTCCCAGCATCCAGATCGAGTTGGCACTGATCCAAAAGACCACCGCCAGGCTGTGCAGGAACTCTCCGATATCCGCACGGCTTTTCCACGCGATCCAGATCGCCATCATTATGGTGGGTGCGATCATGATGGTGCCCAGCAACTTCTGGTCCTGTACCCAGCAAAGGTCCTTGAAGAGCCATAGGACGATATGGAAGTTCTCACCGGCACGGAGCGAAAGTGATCTTGGCATGGCTTTCGAAGGTTGCGCCGAAGGTCGGGAGCGGAACTGTTCCTGCAAGCCGATACCTTCGAGCCATGGATCTTATCTGGAGCATCCTCATCGGCGCCCTTGCTGGCTGGTTGGCCGGGCAAGTGATGAAGGGTGAAGGTTATGGCGCCTTGAAGAACATCCTCCTCGGCATGGTCGGCGGGGTGGTCGGCGGTCTGGTGTTCGGTTTTCTCGGCATAACCCCGACCAACTTGATAGGTCGGTTGCTGATGGCTGTGGTCGGTGCCGTTGTGTTGATCGCGTTGGCCCGTGCCCTGCGCAAATGATCAGGTCATTGTTTCTCTTCTTGCTTTGCCTGCTTTCCCTGGAAGGCTTTGCGCAGAAGGCGCCCACACGGTTCTATGTGAAGCTCAGCGGTGTGGTCACGGACCATTTCAGTGGTGATCCGATCAAAGGGGCCATGGTGCGTTTGTTGAAGGCCGGAAAGACCGAGGCCGAGGTGGTGACCCGTGGCGATGGCCGATACAGCTTCGACCTCGACAAAGGCTGGCGTTATGCGGTTTGGTACAGCAATGAAGGCTGCGTGACCAAGCACGTCAACATCGACACTGAGGAAGTACCGGCCTACCCGGACGTGCCGTACTACGAGATGGACGTTCAGATGACTTTGTTCGAGTGGATCGAGGAGTTCGACTTCTCGGTCTTCGAGCAACCGCTGGGCGAAGCCGCCTACAAACACTCCGTCCGGAATGTCAGCTGGGACATGGACTACACCGAGCGCATGCGCCCGCGCTTGTCCAAGACCATGGACGAATATGAGAAAGCCTACAAGGGTTATTACAAGCGCAGGCAAGGGCGTCGTCCTCCGACCACCAAGTTCGACCGGCCCAAGGAAGCCGTGCCTGCCGACAGTACGGGCATAGGACCGAAAGGAACGAATGAACCCTGATCGTTCAATCCCGAGGAGTTTCCTGACGGCCCTGCTGCTGCTGATCCTTTGCGCGGTCGGTAAGGCTCAGGAGCTGGTGGACAACATCTATGTCTACGGCACAGCGAAGGACTATGGAACAGCGGTCAAGCTGCAAGGGGTCTCGGTCATCGTTCACCAGGACGATGTCCGCTTGGCCGCTCTGGTAACGGATAGTTTGGGACGCTATGAGGTCAATTTGGACTACGATCACGTCTACAAGCTATGGTTCATGCATGCCGGTATGGTCACGAAACATGTGGTGATCGATGCAAGGGAAATACCTTCGGGTCTGCGCGCTGGGGGATTTGGAATGAACATCGATATCACGCTCTTCAAGTCCCTTCCGAACTTGGATATGTCCGTTTTGGACCAGCCGATCGGAAGGGCGAACTATTCGCCTGTTGACAGTGCCATCACTTGGGATCTGGAATACACGGAGAGCATTCGGTCTCGGGTCGCGCAGGCCATGATGCGCATGGACAGCTTGAACAAGGTGAACGGCACAAGCCCCTAGTCTGGACCTTGGCCGCCAAGGCTCTTCAACAGCGCCACAGCCTGCACTGCCTCCTTCACATCGTGCACCCGTAGGATCGATGCGCCGTTCATCAGTGCCATCGTGTTCAGTACCGTGGTCCCGTTCAATGCCTGATCGGCCTTGATGCCCAGCACCTCGTTGATCATGCGTTTCCGGGAGAGGCCCACCAGCACCGGCACACCCAACGCTACGATCCGCGGCAGCTCCCGCAGGAGCGCGTAGTTGTGTTCCGTCGTTTTGCCGAAGCCGAAGCCCGGGTCCACGATCACATCCGCGATCCCGGCAGCGCGGCAGGCGTTCAGGCGCTCGCTCAGAAAGAGCGTCACCTCTGCGGCCACATCGGTGTAGTGCGGTGCTTGCTGCATGATGGCCGGTGTACCCTGCATGTGCATCAGCACGTACGGAACATGCAGTGTTGTGACGGTGGCAAGCATGTTCGCATCCAGCAGCCCGGCGCCTATGTCGTTCACCATCGAGGTACCGGCGGCCACGGCCTCGCGCGCTACGGAGGAACGGTAGGTATCGATGCTCAGCCAGGCTTCCGGGAAACGGCGTTGCAATGCTTCGATCACCGGCAGCACGCGCTTCAGCTCTTCCGCTTCGGACACCTCCTCAGCGCCAGGCCGTGAGCTTGCTCCCCCAATGTCGAGGATGGCGGCTCCTTCATTCAGCATACGCTCGGCAACACGCAAGGCCTCGTCGACATCCACACGGCTCGCGGCATGAAAGGAATCGGGCGTGGCGTTGAGGATACCCATGACGGCAGTTCCTGGCAGGGTGCGAAGACGGTCCTTCACACGAACAGGAATGGGGGCGGGTCCGCTCATGTACTTTCGGCCGCATGCTGCGGCACGGCCCAAAGTTCGTTCAATGTTCCTGAGCCTTTTGCGACCCGTCATCCTGAGCGGGATGCTCTTGGCCCAAGCTGTTCCTGTGCAGGCCATCCGTGTGCAAGGCCATGCGCGCGATGCCTTCACCCGCCTGCCGATGCACGGTGTGATCGTGTTGCTCGAAGGCGAGGGTGTTCGCACGGAACAACGCACCACGCGGATAGACGGATTCTACCGGTTCGACGTGCCCGCAGGCGGACGGTACATCATCCGCTTTGCGAAGGATGGGCTTGTGCCGAGGCAGGTGGTCTTCGACGTTCGCGACGTGCCCCGCGAATGGGTCGATGCCTTGGAAGCGAACCTGGACATGCGCCTGTTCCCCCCGTTGGAAGGCATGGACAGCAGCTTGTTGAGCGCCACGGTAGGAATGGCCACATGGGATCCGATCACTGAGAACCTGATCTGGGACTCGGCCATTTCAGGTCCCTTGGTCGAGCGCTGGAACACGTTGTTGGCACAGCATGCCGAAGCTCATCCGGAGGTCCGACCCACCAAGACACAACGCTGGGCCTTGCGCGCGTTCGAACTGGCCCGCGGCTACGGGGTGGTACTGGCGTTTCTGCTCTTGGGGTTGTTGGACGTCGTAGCGCGAAAGCTGCTCGACCGGCTCGGCAGGAAGGTTCGCATGGCCGCACTGTTCGTGGCGCTGGTCGGCGCGGGGTGGCTTGTGGTCGAACTGGCGCACGATGCGGGTCCGCTCCGTTCCCTCGCGTTCGTTGCGTTGGTCACGGGGCTCACGGCGGCCTTTCACCTGGTGATGGAGCTCTGGGTCGGAGGAACGGATGAAACCGTGCATGAAGGGGTGGGGCTCGAAGAGGAGGTGGACCTGGTCGAAGAGGATGAGCACGCGGTCATCCAAGAACGGTCTAACGCACGGTGGAAGGGTCACCTGCCCTTGGTCGTCTTCTTCGCCGCACTGTTCACCTGCATGTTCGAATGGCGTTGGGGGCTTGAGAACACCTTGAACGTTTGGTCGCTGGTGGGAATGGGGACGGCTGTTGGTCTTGTCGCGGCATTGGTGATCGCCTGGTCACGCACTCCTGCCGTGGTACGTTGGTCGCCGCTGAAGTTATTGGTCGGTGGCGGCTTGTGGTGGGGGACCTTACCCTTGCTCGGCATTGCGACGGCATCGTTCGTCAACCGCTCTTTCCCGCAGACCGAAGAGCGCTGCCATACATGGCCGGTGGTGGAT
>JADZGG010000418.1 GCA_020854015.1 Flavobacteriales bacterium | reverse complement strand
TCCGGCATCAGCCCGACGTACCAGAAGAGGAACGAGATGATGAAGTAGGTGCTGATCGCGAACACGTCCCACAGCAACGGGCTGTTGAAGTTCACCCAGAGGGAACCGAACTGGTTGGGCAGGGGGAACACCCAATAGCCCAGCCACAGGCGGCCCATGTGGATCAGGGGGAAGGTGGCCGCCATGATCACGGCGAAGATGGTCATCGCTTCCGCCGAGCGGTTCACGGCCATGCGCCACTTCTGGCGGAACAGCAGCAGCACCGCACTGATCAGCGTGCCGGCGTGACCGATGCCCACCCACCACACGAAGTTGGTGATGTCCCAGGCCCAGTCCACCGTCTTGTTCAGACCCCAAGTACCGATGCCCTTGCTGAGCAGGTACATGATGCAGAACACACCGTAGCCGGCGATGAGCGCGGCGATGGCCAGGAGGACGTACCAGGCACGGGGTGCCTTGTTCTCGATCGGGCTGACGATATCATGCGTGATATCGTGGTAGGTCTTGTGCCCCAGGATGAGGGGTTCGCGGATCGCTGCTTCGTGCTGCATGTTCCTGTATCCTTAGGCGTGGTGAGCTGCGGCCTCGTCGGTGTTGCGCACCTTCACGAGGTAGTTGATGTTGGGCTGCACGCCGATCTCCTCGAGCATGTGGTAGGAGCGTTCGCTGTCGGCGATGCTCTTCACTTTGCTGGTGTTGTCGTTCAGGTCGCCGAAGGTGATGGCGTTGGTGGGACATCCGGCGCTGCATGCCGTCTGGATGTCACCGTCCTTCACCGGGGTACCGGCTTTCTTGGCGGCGAACTTGCCGGCCTGGATCTGCTGCACGCAGAGGCTGCACTTCTCGATCACACCACGACTGCGCACCGTCACGTCCGGGTTCAGCACCATGCGGCCGAGGTCGTCCCAAGCGGGGTTCACGTCGCCGAACTTCTCGGTGACGTAGTTGAACCAGTTGAAGCGACGGACCTTGTAGGGGCAGTTGTTCGCGCAATAGCGGGTGCCGATGCAACGGTTGTAGGCCATCTGGTTGAGGCCCTCGTTGCTGTGCGTGGTGGCGGCCACCGGACACACCGTTTCGCACGGTGCATGGTTGCAGTGCTGGCACATCACCGGCATGAAGATCACCTTCGGAGCGTCCGAGGGCACTTCCATCTCCAGGTAGCGCTCGATCTTGCCCATGCCCTGCTCCTTGCCCACTTCATGGGTCATGTCGGAACTGTAGTAGCGGTCCAGGCGCATCCAGTGCATCTCGCGGCTGCGGCGCACCTCGTCCTTGCCCACCACGGGGATGTTGTTCTCACTGTTGCAGGCGGTGATGCACGCCCCGCAGCCGTTGCAGCTGTTCAGGTCGATCGTCATGCCCCAACGGTGGCCCACCTGCTCCACCGGATGCGCGGCCCAAAGGTCCACCTCGGTGGTCGGTACGCGGTCCTTGTTGGTCACCTTGCCGTCGCCGTTCACATCGGCATGCACGGCCAGGGATTCCTTCTCGTTGTAGGTCTCCTTCGGCTCATGCTTGGCCCACACGGCGAAGGTGGTCTCCTTCACCACGCTGTGGCGGTCCATGGCCGTCATCTGCGTCTGGGCGAGGGCCATCGGGTACATGTTGCCCGTAAGCTCAACGTTGGCGCCGCTGCTGGCGTATCGAACCGAGCCGTCCACAAAGCGCGTCAGTGGGTAGGCGTTCCGGCCTACAGGCACCGGGTTGTTGTCGTCGTCGCGCTGGCAGGCGGCACGTCCAACGCGCTCACCGTTCGCACCGCGACCATAGCCAAGAGCGATGGCGACTGAACCAGCGGCCTGGCCGGGGGAAGGGATGGCAGGCAGCACCAGCTCGGTGCCGTTCACGGTCAGCTTCACTTCGTAAGCAGGACTTTCCTGGCCGATGTACAGCTCGCGGAAATTGCCGACACCGGTCAGCGTGAGCATGTCGCTGGGGGCCATGCACACATAGTTGTCCCACGTGGCTTTGCTCAGCGGATCCGGCATCTCCTGCAGCCAAGGGTTGCCCGCATGGTTACCGTTGCCAATGCTCTCCTTCGTGTAAAGGATCACCTCGAAGGCACCTCCGGCGGCCAAGGCATTCTTGGCACCAGCACCTGCTGCGGCCACATCACCAGCGAAGGCCAGTTGCTCGGGCGCTGCGGTGTAGGCGTTGTACACGCCGTTGTGCAGGCTCGTGTTCCAGGCGTTCGTGAAGTCGATCGGCTCAGCGGTACGGCTGGTCATGGCCGCGCGCCACACGTCCTGGATGTGGTCGTGATAGTTCTTCTCCACGCCGCTCCACTTCAGCAGGCTCTGGGGCCACTGGCGCGTGTTGAACAAAGGGTTGATCGTGGGCTGCGCGAGCGCGTAGTGACCCACTTTCGGCATGAAGTCGTTCCAGCTCTCCAGCCAGTTGTGGTCGGGGCAGATCCAGGTGCAGGCAGTGGCGGTCTCGTCCGCGTGGCTGCTGAAGCTCACGCTGAGGCCCACCTTGGCCAGGCCTGCCTTGAACGCGGCGCCATTGGGAAGGCTGTAGGCAGGGTTCACACCGGCCATCAGCAACACGCCGACCTGACCTTCGTTCATGTCCTTCACCAATTGCTGCACGGCAGCATCATCACCTTGATTGAAGAAGGTGTGATTGGCGAGATCGATCGTGGAACCGTAGTTGCCGAGCATCCAGTTGATGCTGTTCACCAGGATCTGGGTGCCTTCGTCATTCACACCGCAGAGCACCACGCTCTTGCCACGTGCGGCCCAGAGCTCCTCGGCAGCTTTGGTCAGCTCGGCTTCACCGGCGCCACCACCCACGGGCGAGGCACCGGCCTTCTTGGCGATGAGGTCGTGCAGTGCGATCACGGCCAGGGGTACCTGGCTCGGCTTCATAGCGATGCGCTGATCGGCGTTGGCACCGGCCAGGCTCATGCGGCTTTCCACCTGCCAGTGGCGGCTCATCGGCTTTTCGGCCGTGGCATCCTCGGGACGGCGGCGTGTGGCGTACTGCCAGGTGTGCTCGGTGGTGCTGCCCCAGTTGCTGAGGAAGTCCGCGCCGAAGCTCACGATCACGTCCGCCTTGGTCAGGTCGTACGAAGGCATCACACGCTTGCCGAAGCTCTTCAGGTTCGCGTTGGTGAGACCGGAATAGCTGATGGTATCGTGCTGGATGTGCTCCACACGCGCACCGTTCGTGGCCGCACCTTCCGCCGTTACGGACGCGCCGTACTTCGCCTTCAAGGTGTTGATGGACTCGCGGGTGCTGGGGCTGATCACCGTGTTGGTGAGCACCACGATACGCCCGCCTTTGCTGCTGGTCTCGGCCAGCTTGGCGGCGATCGCCTTGTCGGCCGCTTCCCATGTGCTCTCAGCACCACCGGTCACCGGACCGCGCAGGCGCTCGCTATCGTACAGGGGCAGCACGCTGCTGTTGATGCGGGCGTTCACCGCACCCTTACCGCTCTCAGGCCGGTGGTTGATCCCGAACCGGGTATTGCCCTTCACGTGGATGGGACGGCCCTCGCGGGTCTTCACCAGCACGCTGGCGTAGTCATCACCATCGTAATAGGTGCTCGCGTACCAGTTGGCGATGCCCGGGGTGATGTCCTCCGGCTTGTTGAGGTACGGGATGGACTTGATCACAGGCGTCTCGCAGGCGGCCAAGGTGGCTGCGCTGAGGCTGAAGCCCAGGAATTTCAGGAAATCGCGACGGCCGGTGGAGGAGGCAGCAAGTCCCTTGTCCGCCAACATCTCGTCGATGGGCAGCGGGGTGTTGAACTCGTTGTCGCGGCCAGGGATCGCTTGGGGGGCGGCGTCCAGTTGGGACAGCTCCTGCCAGTATCGCTTCG
The DNA here is from genome assembly GCA_020854015.1 of Flavobacteriales bacterium. Classification (GTDB taxonomy): domain Bacteria; phylum Bacteroidota; class Bacteroidia; order Flavobacteriales_F; family PHOS-HE28; genus PHOS-HE28. Next base: position 492 of record JADZGG010000418.1, on the reverse strand, counting down.
TGCTCGGCATCAGTCGGCGCGTGTTCGGTCTTAGTAATGGCACTTGGCGCATTCCCAGCCGCCAAGCTCCTTCACGGTGATCTTCTCGTCCTCCAAGTACTCACGGAGCTCCTTGTTGCCCATCGGGGTCTCCTTCAGTCGACGGTGGATCTCGTCGTAATAGCCGTTGCCGGCCATCGGTACTTCGGTCTCGTTGTGGCACTGGATGCACCAGCCCATGGTCAGGGGGGCCCACTGCTCGGCCACGTCCATCTTCTCGTCGATGGGGCCGTGGCATTTCTGACACTCGATCTTGCCAATGCTCACGTGGGTGGCATGGCTGAAGGCCACGTGGTCGGGCAGGTTGTGCACCTTCACCCATTCAATGGGATCGGGCGTTCCCGTATAGGCCTTGCCATCCCAACCGGTGTGCGCGTAGATCTTCTGGATCTCTGCGGTGCCTTCGGGGGAACGTCCTTCGTTCACGGCCTGGTGGCAGTTCATGCACACGTT
>JADZGG010000417.1 GCA_020854015.1 Flavobacteriales bacterium | reverse complement strand
GAACGGCGCACGCGAAGAAAGACCACTACCAGGGCCAACACCAGTTCCGTTGCCAACTCCATTCCCCATGCCCGATCCTCCACCATCAACTTGTCCGCGACCATTTCCGCCCGATACCGCTTTGTATTCGAAGGTGAGTTCACCGGTATCCATGGGCATACCGCCTTCGATCGGGTAGAACGTATCCCTCTTCGCCGCTTCCAATGCTTGGTCCAGACATGCTTGTGATCGGATCGTGCTCCTGGCCTTGTCCACTTCCGCACGTTGCACAATGCCCTTGCGATCGATCCACACTTTGACCACCACGGTACCGACCGCGCCGCAGGGTTCTTTCTCAAACAGCCTCATGCATGAGCGGGTACCTGTGAAGCTCACTTCGGGTTCGTCCGGATCACCCGGATCCGCGGTTGCCCATCCATGCTCCTGTCCTTCGGGAATGGTGAAGATCGGATCGAGGTCCGCCATCATGGTGCGTCTGTTCGTTCTGCGGATGGGTAAGACATGGTGGGCCTTGGTCCGTGTGTCCAGGACATCCTTGCCCATGCGATACAGAGGCCGCGGACCGGGACCCATGCGCATGATGTCCACGTTGACCGTTCCAGCACGGCTCGTCAATGTCTTCGGCATCGGATCGCCGGCGCGCGCCAATTGCATGAAGAGGTTGAAGGGATAGTCTCCTCCGTAGGGCATCCATTCCAAGGCGTCAACAAAGGGGGAGAGGCCGTGGGGGTAGCGCACGAATTGGATCGTATCACCCTTCACCTCGGTCCAGCGGGCCATGTCCTGTCCCAGGATCCCACCATTGCGGTCGTAAGGCTTCCTTCGATGCACACGCCAGGGCGAACCATCATCCTTATAGCGGTACCAATTCACCACCACACGTTCGCGGAGGTCGTTGATCGAAGAGTTGACCTCTCCTTCTTCGGTGCCGGTCCGGATGATGGTGATGGTGTTGTTCCGCAGGTCTGCAACGAAGGTGGTCGTATCGCCCGGCGAATGGAAGTGGAGCACGGCTTCCAGCGTATCGGTCCACATCACGAATTTCACCGGCGCGGAACCGTCGGGCATTCTCGTGGTGCCCTTCACTTCACCGATGAAACGGTTCTTACGCAAGCTGTCCAGTCCCATAGCGGCATAGAGTTCCTCATCAGCGGCGAGGTCCTGCTTCACGCCTTCTTTTCCACTGAAGTGACGGGCCATCCAGGCTTCCACATCGGGCCCTTGGGCGTGGAGTTCGGTCATGAACAGGGCCAGGAAGAGGAACAAGAGGGAGCGCATGGCAGCGAAGTTCGGGAGTCGGCGCGCCGACCGGCCAAGAACCGTGCCTTGGTCGAGCATGAAGGGGGCTTCCGCGCTCGATCAGAACGACTGCAGCAAGCCCAAGGCCAGCATGAGCAACAGCCCGAACACGAAGCCCAGCAAGGTGCCCAAGCCAAGGACCAACGCGGTCCGCGTGGCGCCCGGTGTGCGGTTGGCGAACAGGGCCGATACCGTGAACAGCCCGACCGTCAGCCCCACGAAATAGAAGCTCATGGCGATGAGGTTGCCCGTCGTATTGAGATCTTCCAGCGAATAACGTCCCTCATCGATGAAGTAGAGGAAGAGGGTGCCGAGCAGCGCTGTACCGAGCAGCAGGCTCCAGTGCAGGGAGCGGTAGGTGGGCATGGTGGTCCGCATGTGCCTACGAACGGTGACCGCGCTCCGGTATTGTGTTGCCCTCTCTACGCTAGGAGCGAGCGCCGAGCTTCCGGCCCAGTGTTCATCACCAGATCGATCACGCTCATGCGCTGCACGAAGCCATGCCGGTCGGCGAAGACCTGGGGGAAGGGGCGGACCTTGGTGATCTCCTGTGGAAGCGGGCGCTTCGGGTGGAGGGTTGTGCGGAGGTCCTGTAGTTCAAGCGGCAAGTGTTCAGCAGCGAGCGGCAAGTCGGAACCCGGTGGAATTGCCGCTTCCAGATACTCCTCGCTCACCGCCACTTCCGTTCTCAGCCCCAGCCACTTCAACCCCAAGCGCATGGTCGCCAGGTCCAGGTCCACGAGACGGTCGTATTTCTTCAGCACCACGTCTTCGATGGCGTCGATGTAGTGGATGAACCATGGCGTATTGCCGTAGGCGCTGCGGATGGCGTGCACGTGTTGTTGCGGCCAGGTCTCAATGTAGCTGAGCCCAACGGAACGCATCGGCATCTTCTCGCCGGAACGACGCGCGATCTGCACCACCAGGTCCTGCTTTCCGTTCGGCCCTACGATGCTTGTGCGGGTCCGGTAGCTCTGCCGCTCGTAGTGCTCACCGATGTCGATGATCGCCTTCGGACATTCCGCGAGCAGACGGTAGTGTTCGACCGAACCGAAGTAGAAAGCGGATAGCACGGGGACCATGGCGGGCCAAAGGTCGCGCGCTACCTTCGATGCTCCATTATTCCCCATGCGCTCATCACTTGCTCTTGTTGCCTGTGCGTTGCTCGTTGCTTGCGGAACCGACCCCGCACCGGGCACTTCACCGCCCGTACCCGCCACCGACAGCGCTGCCGTGCCCGTCGTTGAGGTGCGCTGGCCCGGGTACTACGACGGAACGCTGCCTTGTGCCGACTGCCCCGGCATCGTCACCCAACTGTGGGTGCGCAGCGACAGTACGTTCATCCTGCGTCAACGCTACATCGGCAAGGATAGCCTGGCCTTCGGAACCATCGGCCAATGGCACGTGGTCAATGGGCTCATGACCGTCGGCTCCGGCACCGACAAGCCCGAGTTCTGGCGCTATACTGCGAAGGGCATCGAGAACGTGGATGAGATGGGCCGTTCCTTCGAGAGCATGGCGAGCGAGACCTTGGAAAAACTCGCGGACGAGCTCCAGGACCAGGTGCCTCGCATGCGGCTCACGGGCAACTTCACTTACATGGCCGACGCCATGAGCTTTCAACCCTGCGGCTCCCGCTTCACCTGGCCCAGTGCCGGTGGCATGGACTGGGGCGCTGAGGAAGGTGAAGTGGTGAACAGCATGAACAGCGCTGAGTTGCAAAGCAGCTACGGCAAAGCGGTGAAGGAAGGTGGCAAGCCCTGGGGCGTCGAGGTGGAATGCGAACTCGGCATGGGCCCAGCGATGGAAGGTGACGGTGCGGATGAGTACATCTTCATCCACCGCGTGATCAAGGAGGGTGTGGCCTGTCCGTAGGTCACTTCCCGATGCAGAACCTTCCGAAGATGCTGCCCAGCAGATCGTCCGTGGTGATGCGGCCGGTGATCTCGCCGAGGTGATGTTGTGCGCGACGCAGGTCGATGGCGAGCAGTTCACCGCTGATGTTGTTTTCGATGGCACGCTTCGCGTCGAGCAAAGCGGCGCGTGACCTGGTCAGCGCATCCACGTGGCGGGCGTTGGTCACCACGATGTCGCCAGGCCCTTGGCGCAGCTGTTCCACATGCGTGATGAAGGCCTTCTTCAGCTCCTCCAGGCCCTTGCCGCCGCGCGCGCTGATGGCCAGCATGTCCTTCGCGGGCTTCACGCCAGGCACATCGCTCTTGT
>JADZGG010000416.1 GCA_020854015.1 Flavobacteriales bacterium | reverse complement strand
TCAACGACCCCTTCACGAACTTGCCCGGATCGAGCATGTGATAGAAATGCCAGCTGTTCTGGTATTTCCCGCCCACTCGCAGCAGGTCCGGACCTGTACGCTTGCTACCCCATTGGAACGGATGGTCATAGACGAACTCGCCAGCCTTCGCGTATTCGCCATAGCGCTCCGTTTCACTACGGAAGGGGCGCACCATCTGGCTGTGGCAGGTGTAGCAACCTTCACGGATATAGATATCACGACCATGCAGCTCAAGCGGCGTGTAAGGCTTCACGCTCGCGATGGTCGGAATGTTGCTCTTCACCAGGAAGGTCGGTACAAGCTCGACCAGGCCACCGATGGCGACCAGCACGAGGCTGAGAACGAGCATCTGGATCGGACGACGTTCGATCCAACGATGCCAGTGTCCGGTGGCTTCCGGTACGTGGTTCTTCTCCAGTGCCGGAGCTTCAGCGGCCTCGTCCGCGATGAGCTTACCGCTGGCGACCGTGCGCCATACGTTGTAGACCATCAGCAATGCACCTGTGAAGTAGAGAATGCCGCCCAGTACCCGCAGCCAGTAGGCGTACTCGATCTGCAGCAGTGTATCGAGGAAGTTCTTGTACACCAAGTAGCCATCGGGCGTGAACTGCTTCCACATCAAGCTTTGCGTGAAACCAGCGAAGTAGAGCGGCACAGCATAGAACACGATGCCGAGCGTACCGATCCAGAAGTGCGCATTGGCCAAGCCCTTGCTGTAGAGCTTCGTTCCGTACAGGCGGGGGATCAGCCAGTAAACCATGCCGAACGTGAGGAAACCGTTCCAGCCAAGACCGCCTACATGCACGTGGGCGATGGTCCAGTCCGTGAAGTGACTGATGCTGTTGAGCAACTTGGTGCTCAGCAAGGGCCCTTCCAATGTGCTCATGCCGTAACAGGTCACAGCCACCACGAAGAACTTCAGGATGGGATCCTCGCGCACACGGTCCCATGCACCGCGAAGAGTGAGCAATCCGTTCAGCATGCCACCCCAGCTTGGCGCGATCAACATGATGCTGAACACAGTGCCCAGGCTTTGCGCCCAGTCAGGCAACGAGCTATAGAGCAGGTGGTGCGGACCGGCCCAGATATACATGAAGATGAGCGCCCAGAAGTGGATGATGGAGAGCTTGTAGCTGTACACCGGACGGTTCGCCGCTTTCGGCATGAAGTAGTACATCAGGCCCAGGTAGGGGGTCGTGAGGAAAAAGGCCACGGCATTGTGACCATACCACCACTGAACCAAGGCATCCTGCACACCAGCGTACCAGCTGTAGCTCTTGAACAGGCTGACCGGGATCTCGAAACTGTTCACGATGTGCAACATCGCCACGGTGACCCAGGTGGCGATATAGAACCAGATGGCCACATACAAGTGGCGTTCCCGTCGCTTCAGAATGGTACCGAACATGTTGATGCCGAACACGACCCAGATGAGCGTGATCGCGATGTCGATCGGCCATTCCAGTTCCGCGTACTCCTTGCCGGTGGTGAACCCCAACGGCAACGTGATCGCAGCGCTGGCGATGATAAGCTGCCAGCCCCAGAAATGGATCCAGCTCAACACATCACTGAGCATTCGCGTCTTGAGCAAACGCTGAAGGCTGTAGTAGACACCTGCGAAGATGCCGTTGCCGACAAAGGCGAAGACCACCGCGTTGGTATGCAGCGGACGAAGTCGCCCAAAGGCGAACCAACTGCTCATATTGAAATGCGGGATTACCAGCTGCAAGGCGGCTATGATGCCTACCAACATGCCCACCACCCCGAAAAGGACGGTGGCGAACAGGAAGGCTTTGACGATCCGGTTATCGTAATGGAAGCGCTCGATCATCGGTCACTTGGTTTCGGATGGATGGGAAGGCATGTCGTTCTCGGCGAGCATACGTACAGCGGGCGAACGGTCGTCCTCATACTGGTCGTTCTTCACAGCCCAGATGAACCCCGCCAGAAATACACCGGCCACTACCGAGCTGGCTGCGATCAGGAGGAAGATGACGTTCATGGAGGAGGGTGATGAAAGCACGCCAAAACTGACGGTTCCATGACGGTCACAGCCTGATGCTCCTCAGTGCCGGATATGACATTCGTCAGGTGCGGTCCCGCAGTCCGAGATTTCGGGCCGCAAGCCAGATGGCCACCGAAACGAAACCGACCACGGTCACCGAGCTCAGCGGCATCAGAATGGCGGCGACCAGGGGGGTAAGGTGTCCGCTCACGGCGAATGAGACGCCCGTGACATTATACATGAGCGACAGGCCAAGACTAGCGAACACGATCCGGCGAGCCCTGCGTGTCAGGTGCATCATCTGCGGCAACCGGGGCAGCGCCTTGGCATCCAGGATGGCATCACTGGCGGGGGTCAGTGCGGCGCTGCTCTCGCTCACGGTCACACCCACGTCGCTCTGCTGAAGGGCACCTGCATCGTTCAACCCATCGCCGACCATCATCACACGAAGACCTTCGCCTTGCAAGCCGCGTACGAAGCGGGCCTTCTCCGGTGGTGTACAGCCGGTGACCATATGATCCGCTTGGAAGGCTTCGGAGACCTCGGCGTCCACCGTGGCATCACCCGTGAGCAGATAGGTGCGCGCATGCGTGGAGATCCCTGCCACGCTCTCCGCCATGCCGGAACGCGCGCGCTTCCGCACTTCGAAACGGCCCCGGTGCACCCCACCAATGCTCACGTTCACCTGAGCCTGCCCTGCTGTTCGTTCCGCCAAGGGGCCTGCGGTGAAAGCTGTGGAACCGATCCGCACGGTAACACCATCGACAACACCACTGATGCCCTCGCCTGCCACCTCCTCCACGAAAGCTGCATCCTTGATGGGCGCCTG
>JADZGG010000415.1 GCA_020854015.1 Flavobacteriales bacterium | reverse complement strand
GCCCGCGCCGGAAGTCGTCGGGGCTTGGCGAGAGCGCCTCGGTCTGCGCGAGGCACAGGCGCTGTTCTTCAGTGGACTGGTTTACGAACGACCTCGATGGCTCACCCCTTCCGCGACCGAAGTTCCCTGTGGGCCTGATGCTGGTGCGGTGCTGATCACCGGTATTGCGGATCCTTCGCCGCTGTTGGACCATGCGCGGCACGTCTGGGGTGACGTGAAGCATGTGGCGTTCGCCGACCACCCTGCCTTCACCCTGGCCGACCTGACGCATCTGGCAGGCGTTTTTGATACCTTCGCGCGCCAACGAAAAACGCTGGTGACCACCGAGAAAGACGCGGCCCGTCTGCGTTCCATGATCGTGGGCAGCCCCTTGGAAAAGCTGCCTGTGGCCGTGATCGGTGTGCAAGCGGTCATCCTCACTGAACCTGAGCATTTCGCATCCCTACTTCGAACCCATGTTGGACCGCATCAAGCGCATCGCTGAACACCTGAAGAACGCCACCGGCGGCTTCGTACCTGAAACGGGCATCATCCTGGGCACTGGCCTGAGCGGATTGGGGAAAGAGATAGACGTGAAGTACGCCATCGCTTACAGCGAGATCCCCGAATTCCCGGTGAGCACGGTGCAGGGGCACCCCGGCAAGCTGCTCTTCGGCCTTCTGGGTGGCAAACCTGTCTTGGCCATGCAAGGCCGCTTCCACTATTACGAAGGCTGGACCATGGGCGAAGTGGTGCTGCCCGTGCGGGTGATGAAGTACCTCGGCGTGCAACGGCTGTTCGTGAGCAATGCTTGCGGTGGCGTGAACCCCGCCTTCGAGACCGGGGACCTGATGATCCTGAACGACCACATCTGTCTGTTCCCCAACCCGCTGATCGGCAGGAACATCGATGAGCTTGGCCCGCGTTTCCCGGACATGAGCGAGCCTTATGACCACAGCCTGATCGCCAAAGCCAAGGACATTGCCGCGCGGAACGGCATTCCAGTACGGATGGGGTGCTACGTTGGCCTCACCGGACCCACATTGGAGACTCCGGCCGAGTACCGCTACATGCGCGTGATCGGTGGTGACGCCGTGGGCATGAGCACCGTGCCCGAGGTCATCGCCGCTCGCCAAATGGGCCTTCCTTGCTTTGCAATGAGCGTGAGCACGGACATGGGCGTAGAGGGCCGTATAGAGAAGACCACCCACGAGATGGTGCAGCGTGTTGCTGAAAAGGCTGAACCCAGCCTTACGCTGATCATGCGCGAACTCGTCGCTTCCTGCTGAACCATGTTCCTGCGGACGCTGCCCCTTGCCCTGCTCTTGCCCCTGACGACAGCGGCCCAGGACAGCTTGAACATCCGTCTGTTGTCCGTATGGGATGACCCAGGTCTGCCCGGTTCAGCGCTGTACGACAACACCTACAACGGATCTTGGGGCTATCACCGCGATGGTCGGGAATACGGCATCATCGGCAGCACCATGGGCACGCACATCATCGACGTGACGGACCCGTACCTGCCTGTGGAACTCCACTTCATTGCTGGTGCTGTACAAGGGCCGAACATCGTACACCGGGAGTACAAGACGTACCAGGACCGGCTATATGCCGTGACCGACGAAGGTCCCGGCACCTTGCAGATCATCGACCTGAGCGGACTGCCGGACAGTGCTAACGTGACCTACGACAGCAGTGACCTCTTCTTTCGAGCCCACACGCTCTGGATCGACACCGTGAACGCCCGTCTGTACACGCACGGCGGCAACACCAACTTCGCCATCTACTCCCTGGCAAACCCGGACCTTCCCACGGAACTGCTGGTGCCGGAGCTGGACGTGCCTTGGTGGTCGGCTTCCGTAGGTTATGTCCACGATGCGTACACACGGAACAACATCACCTATACGAACGATGTGGACGGCATGCACATCGTGGACTTCAGCAACGTGAGCGCGCCGGTGCTGTTGGGCTCACTGACCAACTATCCGCAGCCGGGCTACAACCACAGCGGCTGGCTCAGCGACAATGGCTGGCTCTACGCCATGTGCGACGAAACACACAACACCCGCGTGAAGCTCTTCGACGTGAGCGACCCGAACGACATCCAGTTCATCGACACCATCGGACCGGCAACACGCATCAACAACATTTCGCACAACCCTTGTTTCCAGGGCGACCTGCTGCACCTGGCCTATTACTACGACGGCTACTGGCTCTACGACGTGAGCGACCCTGCCAATTCCCAACTTCTGGGCTACTACGATGGTTCGCTGATCACTGACGGATTCAGTTACAAGGGAGTGTGGGGCGTGTACCCATATCTGCCGAGCGGGATCGTACTGGGTGGCGACATGCAGCGAGGCCTCATGATCTTCGACATCAGCCAGGCACTGGCCTTGCGTGAAGGGTCAACCAAGCCAAAGGAAGCCTTGCACGTATGGCCGAACCCCGCTGCCGATGAGGTCCGCATTGCCATGGATCGTAGCACCAACGAGCGCCTGTCCGTGGAAGTGATCGACATGCAGGGGCGCAATGTTCTGCGCGCAACGTTGAACAACGACCAGCCACTGGATATCCGCACGCTAACGAACGGGGCTTACGCGGTGAAAGCCACGACGAAGGACCGCACCATGATAGCACGACTGATCAAGACCGCCGCACGATGAGCCACTGGACCGAGAATTGGGAATTGGTGGTGGGCCTGGAAGTTCACGCCCAGCTCCTCACCGAGAGCAAGGCCTACAGCAATGACCCGAACGCTTACGGCGACCACCCGAACACCAACGTTAGCGTGGTGTCCCTGGGGATGCCCGGAGTCCTGCCAGTGCCCAACACGAAGGTGATCGATCACGCGATCCGGATCGGTCTGGCCTGCGGCTGCACCATTGCGGCGCGCATGCACTACGCACGCAAGAACTACTTCTACCCCGACCTGCCGAAGGGCTACCAGATCACGCAGGATACCACGCCCATCTGCACCGGCGGCCAGATCATGGTGCCCGTGGAAGGAGGTGAGAAGCGCAT
>JADZGG010000414.1 GCA_020854015.1 Flavobacteriales bacterium | reverse complement strand
TTCAAGGGGACTGCACTTACACCTGGGCCAAGTCTTGTTTCATGGACCAGACTTCCCGTCGCATTGTAAATAGAGATCCGAACGGGGCGGTCGCAACTTATTTCCAATGGCGCGCCCGAGGTCATCGGATTGCCAATGATGCGAAATACCGGCCCCTGGTCGTGATGGTCGCTGATGCCAGTTCCGGTTCCGCAGATCTCCGCTGTGGTTAGCAGGCCCTGTGGGATGAACGATGCGGGCCCGGAGGCCACCAACGGACTCGCGTCGAACGGGGCGCCCCAAACGAACGGTGCGTTCTGGAACAGGTTGTTTGGAAAGGGAGTGCGTAACACGTTGAAGGTGTCCGCAGCACAGCCAAGCGGACCTTGGAGGGGTATGCGGATCACATCGGGGTTGTATCCAATTGTGCCCCAGATGTTGTGGAACCAACGATACGCACCATACAGGTGGATCATACCATCATGGACATCCATGGCGACCCCAACGTGCGTGAATGTTGTGTCTCCGCTCGATCGGATGACCGGTACGGATACCGAGATCGGCGTGCCGACACTGTCCAGTACGAAGGTGTGGGAGCCGGTGACCACCTGTGATCCACTGGAATGATCAAGCTCTTGGTACACTGTAGCAGTGTTCAAGTCGTATCCATCCACATACTGGAGCTGTCCGGCCTGGTCGAATCGGATCCGAAGTTGTTGTGGCCCGATCGCCAAGTAAGAGGATAGGGCAACAGTGTAATGACCGGTTGCATCGGCGATGGCACCGGATTGTATAGTGTTCGTAGAGCTACCGCTGAACGTTACGCTCTTGGACCAATCCAGATCCCCGTTCCCATCGAGCCGGGCCATCCAGATGTCGATGTTCTCGCTGCTGCCAAAGGTCAGGTAGCAACCACCAAGATTGTCCGGCGTAAGATCGAGTCTGCTGCCCGGACCGTGCGGGAGCACGGGGTCTGCTGTACCAAGGCCGAATCGCTTCGACCAAAGCAGTGTGCCGCCTTGATCGAGCATTGTGATCAAATACCTGTCGTTGACACCGAACGTTGCCCCGCCATGCAGCATGAAGATGTTGCCATCGAGGTCCTCACTGAGTTTTACTAGAAAGCCGCCGGACGAACCGCTCGACATAGGCTGGGAATGATCATAGCTCCTGGACCAAAGCGGGGTGCCTGCCGATGAGATGCGCTTCAGTTCGCCATACATATGAACCGTGTCATTACTGATCTGCGGCTCGGCGACCAGTGCCAGAAGAAGATCTCCATTGGACGCGGTGATCATGGTTTGGCGGTCACTCTAGGTTGCTCCGGTCGCGTACTTGTTACGCCATTGCGGAGCACCCATTGGATCACAGCGTAACACTACCAAGCCGGTCTGGCTCTGGAGCAGTAGGGCATCCCCTCCGTCCGACATGGCTGCTCCACAGACCAGTGGGAGGATCTGGGTCGTTGTCGTATCGATCACCAAGTGCATAGGCGATTGAGCCTTGGCGTGCCCAAGGAGGCAACAGCCCATGAACAAGGCAAGGGTGTTCGATCGGTTCATAGGCACAGTTTTACATGAGGACGGACTTAAGCTAAGAAGCGCTGCCTTGATCGAACGAAACACTTAAGCCCCCCCCTCACTTCCACCGCTCCACCTCCAGCTGCGCCGTACACAAAGCGAACTCCGCTTCTTGGCGATTGCTGGCCACCAGCAGGGTGCGTTGGTCCACGTGTTCGCGGAGCAGGTCGCCGTACCAAGCGATGGCCTTGGCGTCGAGGTTGCTGGTGGGCTCGTCGAGCAGCAGCAGAGGCGTGTCGCTGAGTATGGCGAGGGCGAGTTTCAGGCGCTGCTTCATGCCGCTGCTGAAGTTGCGGACGGGCTTCTCCAACGCGTTCTCCAGGTAGGCGATGCGGGCCACGTCGGCGGCGGTAAGTCCGTTCTTCAGGGGCTTGAAGCGGGCGTGGTTCGCCACGGTCTCGGCCAGGCTCAGCTCTTCGTACAGGCCCAGGTAGGGCGCGGCGATGGCTATGTGGCGGTACACCTCTTCCTCTGCGACAACAGCGCCGTTGATCGCATGCACCACCGTGCCTTTGCTGGGCATCAGCGCTCCACCCACGAGCATCAGCAGGGTGCTCTTTCCACTACCGTTCGGACCGAGCAAGGCCGTGCGACTTCCGCTGGCGAACACATGCTCCACGTTCCGGAACACGACCTCGCGACCGAAGGACTTGGTGGCGTTGTGCAAGGCTATTTCCATGTGCACATGTGGTCATGTGCCCCTATGCCCATGGCGGATGCAGTCAATGGGCACATGGTGCGTTGGGAATGCGGGTGGACACATGCGCACATGGGCACATGGCTCATTCCGCCAGGCCCCGCATGATCCCCTTGGGACTGTTGCGGATGAAGTCGAGGATCTGGCCACGCTCGGGGCTGCGGGGCAGCTGTTGTTCCACGCTCTGCACGGCGCGGTCCACGTTGGTGTTGCGCACGAAGATCTCGCGGTAGATATCCTCGATGCGGGCCACGGCGGCATCGTCGTAGCCACGGCGGCGCAGGCCGACCACGTTCACGCCGATGTAGCTGAGGGGTTCGCGTGCGGCCTTCACGAAGGGCGGCACGTTCTTGCGAACGAGGCTGGCACCAGCGATGAAGCTGTGCGCGCCGATGTGGATGAACTGCTGCACGGCCACGTTGCCTTCCAGGATCGCCCAGTCGTCGATGGTCACGTGGCCGGCGACGTTCACACTGTTGGCGATCACGCAGTTGTTGCCGATGAGGCAATCGTGCGCGAGGTGCACGTAGGCCATCAGCAGGCAGTTGGAGCCCACGGCGGTCTTCAGGCGGTCGGCGGTGCCGCGGTTGATGGTGACGCACTCGCGGATGGTGGTGCCATCGCCGACCTCTGCCGTGGTCTTCTCGCCGGCGAACTTCAGGTCCTGCGGAATGGCGCTGATCACGGCGCCGGGGAAGATGCGGCAGTTCTTGCCGATGCGCGCGCCGTCCATGAGCACGCTGTTGGGTCCGATCCAGGAGCCTTCACCGATCTCCACATCACCGTACACGCAGGCGAAGGGTTCGATGATGGCGTCCTTGCCGATGCGTGCATCGGGATGAACGAAGGCGAGAGGGGAGATGCTCATCGGTCAGGCGGTGGCTTTGGCGGCGGGCTTGGGCGTGTCCGCAGGCACCTTGTCGCGGGCGATCTGCGCCATCATCTCGGCCTCCACAGCAGGTTGACCGTTCACGTAGCCGATGCCTTTCATGTGCACGATGCCACGGCGGATCGGGGTGAGCAGGCTGAGGTGGAAAACCAGCGTGTCACCGGGGATCACTTTGCGGCGGTAGCGCACGCCGTCGGTCTTCAGGAAGTAGGTGGTGTAGTTCTCCGGGTCGGGCACCTGGCTCAGGGCGAAGATGCCGCCCACCTGCGCCATGGCCTCCACCTGCAGCACGCCGGGCATCACCGGGTTCCCCGGGAAGTGGCCCGTGAACTGCGGCTCGTTCATGGTGATGTTCTTGTAGCCCGTGATCGTCTCCTTGTCCATGGCCACGATGCGGTCCACCAGCAGGAAAGGGTAGCGGTGTGGCAGGATCTTCTCGATGTCGTTGATGTCGTAGACCGTCTTGCTGAGGTCGAAGTTCACCGCAGTGCTCTTCTCCTCCTCACGCATCTTCTCCTTGATGCGCTTGGCGAAGCTGGTGTTGCCGAAGTGACCGGGGCGCGCGGCGAGGATGTGGCCCTTGATGGGGCGGCCCACCAACGCAAGGTCACCCACGATGTCCAGCAGCTTGTGGCGTGCGGGCTCGTTGAAGAACTTCAGGTCGGTGGTGTTGAGCACACCGTTGCGACGGATCTCCACGTCCTGGTACTCGCGGCCCAAGGCCTTCGCCAGGTCCTTGAGCTGTTCCTTGGTGGTGCCTTCGCGGTCCTCCAGCACGATGGCGTTGTTGAGGTCGCCGCCCTTGATGAGGCCAGCCTTGGCGAGCTGCTCCAATTCGCGCAGG